>JANXRT010000524.1 GCA_025356735.1 Acetobacteraceae bacterium
GACAAAGGGAAATAGGGCTCGATGCGACGCATTTGTGCCCGCGAAAGCCAGATCAGATCATCCATGACAGCACCTCCCAGCGCCAACAGTGAACCAAGCCTGCGCAGCCAACACAAGCAATTTAATGGGTCCTGAGCCTAGGTATATGCCTGGATCGCTCTGCGATCGGGGAACGTCTAGAAGCTGAGAAGAAAACCATTGACCATAGTAATCGACCGATCGGGTTACCGCCATGGTCGCTCCTGCTCCCGTTCCTGAAAGATCCACACTGATTATGGACTGGACATTCTGATGGGCCAGAAACAGGGAAAGCAGCATGTTGGAAGGAGAGTAAGAAATACCAGTCTCTACCGGTGGTTCCTGATTTATAATAATGGCTGTTTTACTGTAGGCCCAAGTGGCACTGGCTGTCACGCGCCCTTTCGCCTTAAATAAGCCAGTTTGGATTGACAATGAGTAGCGGTTTCCCGGCTTGTCTTCTCCAGACAAACCAAAGATCGGTCCGTTATCCTTTTCCCGGCTCAACGACAACGGCGAGCCGTCTAGCCCAACGAGCCCTGACGGCAAAGGTGCTTCGGGGTGTACGACAGTAGTTACGATTGGACTGATTGATGTAACGGGCGCCGGCGTACCGTAATCGCTAAAGTAGAGCGTGCTCCCGTTCGGGACGTAAACGCTTACCGTCGAGTTCACGAGCTGACTAAGTGGTAAGCTGGACGGATTCTCGACGTCCGTGTCACGTAGCTCGACATAACGGGATGCAGAGCCGATTGTACCAGAAAGCCGGGTGTATTGCAGGAAGGATGCAGCAGCTTGCATCGTTCCAGTTACCTTGAGATGAGTTGCGGCAGAAATGTCCATGACCCCTCACTTTGGACACATCAAATTTAATGCACCGTCAGACGGGCCTGTCGAGTCTGGGCCGTGTAGACGAATTTAACCAACATCAGTCAGCATGCGAAACTGACGATGGCTGTGGAGCTGATGTCAGTCTGTCGAAGCACATAGTGACGCGTTTAGAACGCCTGAGCTTGCCGTCGAAATATCAAGACTTTCGCAAAGCCGCCTTGAGGCAACCCGATCAATGGGTTAGCCTTTCCACGAGATATGACCGAAACACTTCCTCAAAACCGCCGCCGCGGCTATGCCCGCGTGAGCACCTACGGCCAGACGCTCGACGCCCAACTTGAGCAGTTGCGCGACGACGGATGCCGCAAAGTCTATCGGGAGAAGGCCAGCGGGGCGCAGGCCGACCGGCGCGAGCTGCAACGGATGCTCAAGGCCATCCGCGTCGGCGACTTGGTGACGGTAATGCGGATCGACCGGCTGGCCCGCTCGGCCTTCGACCTGTTCGCCATCGTCAAGCGCATCGGCCACGCGGGCGGGCAATTCCAATCGCTGGCCGAGCCGTGGGCCGACACCGCCACCAGCACCGATCGCCTGATGCTGCCCGTGCTGGGCGGCTTGGCGGACATGGAGCGGGAGCTGATCCGGATCCGCACGGCAGAGAGCAAGAGCCGCAAAATAAGAAGACACCGTGGCGGGCATGGCGTTTGAATGGCAAGATAATTCACTATTCTCGCGAGCGATGATATTCGCCTTCGCCTATCCGGTTATCAGAGGCAACCGGCAACTAACGCCGAGCCTGCAACAACATTGCTGCGGCGGCATTGCTTTGCCAGCCAGACGGGAGCCCGTTCGTGTCGCCCTTCGACCTTGCCGCCGCCCTGCTGCTTGTCGCCGCCATCCTCGGCTTCTTTAACGACCGCTGGATCGGGCTGCCGCATTCGATCGGTTTGCTGGCCGGCACGCTCAGCGTTTCGCTGGTGATCCTGGCGCTGGATCCGCTGGTGCCACACCATCTCCTCACCGGGTTCGCGCGCGACGCGCTTGCCGCGATCGACCTGCCGCGGGTGCTGCTCGACGGCGTGCTCGCCTTCCTGCTGTTCGCCGCGAGCCTGCATGTCAGCCTTGACGACCTGCGCACCAACAAATGGACCATCCTGGCGTTGGCGACGGTCGGCGTCATTCTCTCGACGGTGCTGTTCGGCGGGCTGATCTGGGCGGTGTTCCAAGCCGGTTCGGCACCGGTGCCGATCCGCTGGTGCCTGGTGCTCGGCGCGATCCTGGCGCCGACCGACGCCGTGGTGGTGGACGGGCTGCTGCGCCGCGTCGAGCTGCCGGCGGCGCTGAAGGCGGCGATCTCTGGCGAAAGCCTGTTCAACGATGGCGTGGCGGTCGTGATCTTCCTGGTGGCCCTGGCCAGCGCCGAGGGTGCCACGGGCTTGCTCGGCCACGGCGTCATCGCCGCCCGGCTGCTGGTCGAGAGCGCCGGAGGTGCTGCGATCGGCATCGCCACCGGCTTCTGCGCCGCCGCCGCCATTCGCCGGTCCGCGCATTACAACGTCGAGCTGACGATCTCGCTGGCGCTGGTGCTCGTGACCTACCGCCTCGCCCAGGCGGCCGGCGTGTCCGGCCCGATCAGCGTCGTCGCCGCCGGGCTGCTGGTCGGGCGGCAGGTGCACGGCACGGGCACCCGCAGGCCCGGCCCGGCTCAATCGGGCTCGACAGATATCGTGGCGTTCTGGTCAGTGGTGGACGAGTTGCTGAACGCATTGCTGTTCGTGTTAATCGGCTTCGAAGTGCTCGGCATCGCGCTGACGCGGGTCGAGCTGGTGCCGACCCTCGCCGCCATTCCGCTATCGCTGCTGGCACGCGCAGTCAGCGTCAGCGTGCCGTTGCTGCTGATGAGGCTGCGGCTGGGCGATCGCGGCCGCGGCGTCGCCGTGCTGACCTGGGCCGGGCTGCGCGGCGGCGTGTCGGTGGCACTGGCGCTGACCCTGCCCCCAACGCCGTACCGGGCGCCGCTGCTCACCGTCTGCTACGCCGTCGTGATATTTTCGATCATCGTGCAGGGCCTCACCATGCCGCGTTTCATTCGATGGATCGCCACCGCCGGGCCACGGACGTGATCTGTTCCGGCCTGTTCGGATCGCTTGACTTCGAAACGAATGATTTTAGTATTGATGGTGGAAACTCGTAATCAAATGCGCACGGGCCAGTTTGCACCGGCAGCGCGAGCGTCAGGTAACAAGGCATGCGGCGTCATAAGCCACGTCTCGACCGCCGCCTCGTTGCCATGTCGCTGCTGCTGGCGATCGTGCTGGTGGGCTGCAAGGAGCAAAATAAGTTTGCGCCGCCGTCGCCGCCGCAGGTCGGCGTCGCACATCCGGTCCGCCAATCGGTGCAGGCCTACCTCGAAGGCACCGGCAACACGGTCGCGGTTAGTTCAACCGATCTCGTGGCCAGGGTGAAAGGCTTCCTGACCGCGATCGACTATCAGGACGGCGCGGCCGCCAAGCGCGGCGAAACGCTGTTCGTGATCGAGCCGGACCTGTATCAGGCGCAGCTCGAGCAGGCCCAGGCGAGCCTCGCCATCGCGCAGGCTCAGCTTAGCCAATCGCAGGCCGACCTGGACCGGCAGACGACGTTGCTCCGCCAGAGCGTCGTCTCACAGGCCACCGTCGAGCAGAGCCGTGCTAAGCGGGCGAGCGACCAAGGTAACGTCACCAACGCGCAGGCCGGCGTGACCATCGCCGGGATCAATCTCGGCTACACGCAGGTCGTAGCCCCGTTCGACGGCGTGGTGACCGAGCATCTCGTCTCGGTTGGCGCGCTGGTCGGCGGGTCGTCGGACACCAAGCTCGCCAGCCTGATCCAGATCAACCCGATCTACGCGACCTTCAACGTCAGCGAGCAGGACGTGCTGCGCATCCGCGCGACAATGGCTCAGGGCCGGCTGAGCCAGGCGGATTTCGCAAAAATCCCGATCGAGGTCGGCCTGATGAACGAAGACGGCTACCCGCATAAAGGCGTGCTCCAGTACATCTCGCCCGAACTCGACCCGGCTACCGGCACGATAATGGTGCGTGGAGTGTTCGAGAACGCCGACCGCGCGCTGCTGCCTGGCTTCTTCGTCCGCGCCCGCGTGCCGACATCGGAGCATGCGGCGGTCTCCCTGCTGGTGCCGGACCGGGTGCTCGGCGCCAGCCAGCAGGGACGCTATCTGCTGGTCGTCAACGGGCAGGACGAGGTCGAGCAGCGCTTCGTCAAACCCGGCGCCGAGGTCGGTGCACTGCGCGCGATCGAGGCCGGGCTGAAGCCCGACGACCGCGTCATCGTCACCGGCGCCGGCCGAGCCGTTCCAGGGCAAAAAGTCGTGCCGACAGAGACGACGATCACGTCGGTCGCGGCCAGATGATACGCCCGGAGATCTGGCGGTGATCTCGAAATTCTTCATTGACCGGCCGGTGCTGGCCAACGTGCTCGCCATCGTGCTCGTGCTGATCGGCGCCGTCGCTGTGTTCGGCCTGCCGGTGGCGCAATATCCCAACGTCGTGCCGCCGACCGTCTCGGTCACCACGCGCTATCCCGGCGCCAGCGCGCAGACCGTCATCGACACCGTCGCCCTGCCGATCGAGCTGCAGGTCAACGGCGTCGAGCACATGATCTACATGCAGTCGAACAGCGCCAGCGACGGCACCTACTCGCTGACCGTCACCTTCGACATCGGTACCGACCTCGATTTCGCCCAGGTGCTGGTGCAGAACAAGGTCTCGGCGGCGCTCGCTTCCCTGCCCCAGCCGGTGCAGGCGCAGGGCGTGGTGGTAAAGAAGAAATCCACCGCGATCCTGCAGATCATGGCGCTGACCTCGCCGGAGGGGCGCTTCGACAGCCTGTTCATGAGCAACTACGCCAGCATCAACCTGCTCAACGAGCTGGCGCGACTGCCCGGCGTCGGCAACGTCAACGTCTTCGGCGTCGGCCAGTACGCGATGCGGATCTGGATGGACCCGCGCAAGCTGCAAACCTACGGCCTGGTGCCGCAGGACATCGTTCAGGTCGTGCAGCAGCAGAGCCAGCAGGTTGCCGCCGGCCAGATCGGCATCCCGCCGGTGCCGAAGGGCCAGGATTTCCAGTACACGATCGACCTCCAGGGGCGCCTCGACGACCCGGCGCAGTTTGGCGAGATCGTGGTCAAGGTGCCGTCGAATGGCGACGGGCGCATCGTCCGGCTGAAGGATGTGGCGCGGATCGAGCTCGGCGCGCAGACCTACTCGCAGGTCTTCCAGCTCGACGGCAAGCCGGCGGCGGGCCTCGCGGTCTTCCAGACGCCTGACGCCAACGCGCTCGACGTCGCGGCCCGGGTCAACGCCAAGATGGCGGAGCTGGCGCGCAACTTCCCGCCGGGCCTGTCCTATTCCGTTCCGTTCGACACCACGAAATTCGTCAGCGCGTCAATCCACGAGGTCTGGGTCACCTTGATCGAGGCCGGGGTGCTGGTGCTGGTTGTCATCCTGGTATTCCTACAGGACTGGCGCGCGACCCTGGTGCCGGCGACGACAGTGCCGGTCACGCTGATCGGATCGTTCGCGGTGATGGCGGCGCTCGGCTTCACCATCAACATCGCCACCCTGTTCGGGATCGTGCTCGCCATCGGCATCGTGGTGGACGACGCGATCGTCATCGTCGAGGGCGTCGCCAGCCACATGCAGCGCGGGCTATCCAGCCACGACGCCGCCGTGCAGGCGATGGACGAGCTGTTCGGCCCGATCATCGGCATCACCCTGGTGCTGATGTCGGTGTTCATCCCGGCGGCTTTCCTGCCCGGCCTCACCGGCCAGATGTTCGCCCAGTTCGCCCTGGTGATCGCTGCAACGGCGCTGATCAGCGCGATCAACGCCGCCACTCTCAAGCCGACCCAGTGCGCGATGTGGCTGCGCCCGCCGGTCCCACCGGCGCAGCGCAACGTCTTCTATCGCGGCTTCAACCGCAGCTACGCCCGGGTCGAGCATGGCTACGTCGGGCTGATCGGCTGGATGGTGCATCGCAGCGCCGCCATGGTCGGGATCGCCCTCGTGCTGGCCGGCATCGGCTTCTGGGGCATCGCCCGGCTGCCAACCGCCTTCATCCCGAACGAGGACCAGGGCTACGCGCTGGTCGGCGTGCAGCTGCCGGACGGCGCCTCGTTGGAGCGCACCCAGGCGGCGTTGGACGCGGCCTCGCGGATCGCGCTGGCGATACCGGGGGTCGATCAAGCGGTCCAGATCGCCGGCATCTCGGTGCTCGACAACAGCGCCTCGCTGGCCAATGCGGGCGTCGCCTACGTCATCCTCAAGGACTGGGGCGTGCGCGGCAAGGCCACCGGGCAGGATCTGCGCACCATCCTGACCGGCCTGCAGGCGGCACTCGACAAGCTACCCGACGGTACCGGCTTCGTCATCGTGCCGCCGCCGATTCAAGGCATCGGCAACTCCGGCGGCTTCGCCATGCAGGTCGAGCAGCGCGACGGCAGCTTCGATTACAACAAGCTGCTGAACACCACCCGTGCCATCGTCGAGGCGGCGAACGACCAATCTGCACTGCAGCACGCAATCACCTCGTTCCGCACCGACGTGCCGCAGCTCCGGCTGCGCATCGACCGCACCAAGGCGGAGACTCTGCAAGTCTCGGTGGGCGACGTGTTTTCGACGTTGTCCTCCTATCTCGGCTCGACCTACGTCAACCAGTTCAACAAGTTCGGGCTGGCGCTGCAGGTTTACGTGCAGGCGGATTCGCCTTACCGCGTGCGTCCCGCGGACATGTTGAAGCTCCAGGTGCGCAGCCAGGGCGGCAAGATGATCCCGCTCGGCGCGCTGGCGCAGATCGAACCGGTGGTCGGGCCGTCGCTGATCAGCCTGTACAACCTGTATCTTTCCGCCAACGTCGTCGGCACGCCGGCGCCGGGCTTCAGCTCCGGCCAGGCGATGGCGCTGATGGGCCAGATCGCCGGCCGGGAGGTGCCGCCGGGTACCGGCTACGAGTGGACCGGCATGTCGTACCAGGAGCAGGTCGTCGGCCATCAGCTCTATTACGCGTTCGGGCTGGCGATCCTGCTGGTCTATCTGTGCCTCGCCGGTCAGTACGAAAGCTGGATCCTGCCGCTTGCGGTCATCCTCGCGGTGCCGCTGGCGCTGCTCGGCCCGGTGGTGGCACTCGGCGGGCTGGGGCTGGCCAACAACCTCTACACGCAGATCGGGTTGATGCTGCTAATCGCGCTGTCGGCCAAGAACGGCATCCTCATCGTCGAGGTCGCCCGCCACCGACGCATGTTCGATCGCGAGACGATTGTCGAAGCCGCCATCGACGCCTCGCGCTCGCGCCTGCGCCCGATCCTGATGACCTCGTTCGCCTTCATCCTGGGCGTTGTGCCGCTGGTCATCGCGTCCGGCGCCGGCGCGGCGGCGCGGGTGTCGCTCGGCCTGTCGGTGTTTAGCGGCATGATCGCGTCGACCTGCCTCACGGTGCTGTTCGTGCCGTCTTTCTTCGTTCTGCTGCAACGATTCGACGAGCGGCTCAAGTCGCGCAAGCCCCAAGTCGAAGTAGCCGTCTCTCGAACGACACAGTAACGTGATCGCCATGCCGAACGTTGCCAGTGTCATGCTGTAATGACACGTCTGTCGAGCTTGACGCTACAACAACGATCCGGATCAGGAGTAAACATGCCGTTGCATCGATTACGAGCAAACCAGTCACGATTCGCCCGATCCGGCCGTGCCCGCCTGGGCGACCTGCCGTTGGCCACGCTGGTGCTGGCGCTCGCGGCCGCCGGCTGCAATCCGGCACGGATCGAGGCGACTCGCGACTACGTGGGTCCGGCACTGGCCAAGCCGGACCGGGTGCTGGTGCGCGACTTCGCGATCACACCCGGCGATGTTCGCCTCGACCAGGGCATCCGCGCCCGGCTGGAGCGGGCCACGACCGACCAGCCGCTGAGCACGCGGCAGCTCAGGACGGCGCACGAGGCCAATAAGGCCCTGAGCGAGACCCTGGTGCAGAAGCTTCGCGCCGCGGGCATTCCCGCCGAGCGTTTCGTCGGCGATCCGGCAGCGGAGCGCGGCAATGTCGCGGTGATCGAGGGCCAGGTGGTCTCGGTCGACGAGGGCAACCGCACGCGCCGGACCCTGATCGGCCTCGGCGCCGGCAAGAGCAGCATTGAGGCCGACGCGCAGCTGCTCTATCGCGCCGCCGGCGGCGCGCCGCGCCTGCTCGAAAGCTTCGACAGCAGCGCCGATAGCGGCCATGCGCCGGGCGCCGCCGAGACCATGGGGGCCGGCGCCGCGGCCGGGGCCGGCGTCGCCGCCTCGGCCGCTGCAAGTGCCGGGATGCACACGGTTTCGGAGCGGCGGGCGGCGGAACCGAAGGACCTCGCACGCAAGATCGCCGAGGGGCTGGCGCCGCGGATCGAACAGTATTTCGTCTCACAGGGCTGGAAGCCTGCGGAAGGAACACGATGATGGGCATGACGATGAAGCGCCGCAATCGCCTGACCATGCTGACAATGCTGCTCACGGCCGTCGCACTCGGACAGGCATCGGCGCAGCAGCCGACGCAGGCGCAGACCAGCGCGATCCGCCAGTCCTGCCGCGCCGACTACCAGGCGCAGTGCGCCGACGTGCCGACCGGCGGCCGCGCGTCGCTCAGCTGCCTCCAGCAGCATGCGGCGAGCCTCTCGCCTGCGTGCCAGGGCGCGGTCGCGGCGGTCGGCGGTGGCGGCGTGCAGCCGGCTCCCACCGGGGCCGCATCCTCCGCGCCTGGTCGCTCGCCACCTCCCGGAGCGCGAAACGAGGCCGGGCTGATCCGCGCCTCATGCCGAATGGACTACCGGTCGCTGTGCCATGGCGTGCGGCCGGGCGGCGGGCAGGCGATGTCCTGCCTCGCGGCGAACGAGAATTCGCTCTCGCCCGGCTGCCGCCAGGCGCTGGGCGCGCTGCGTCAGGGCCGGTAGCCGTGGATTTGGCAAGGAACCGGCTGGCATTGGTGGTGGCGCTGAGCCTCGGCTCAACGCTGCCCACCTGGGCGCAGACGGCCGCCGATGCGAAGGCTTGGCCGCACGTGCTGACCGAGAACGGAGCCGTCGTGACGGTATATCAGCCGCAGGCAATCGCCTGGCCGGACCACGCAACGCTCACCGCCCGCGCCGCCGTCTCGATTACGCGGCCTGGCGGCAAGGCCCCGGTCCTCGGCACGATCGAGGTCGCGCTGGCAACGCAGACCGATGACGCGGACCGCGTGGTGACGCTGTCCGATCCCAAGCTCACCGCGTCGCATTTCCCGTCGCTCGACACCGGCGAGGCGACCCGGCTGGACGAGCGGCTGCGCGCCTCGCTCGGCACGATCGCGCTGAAGCAGGTGTCGCTTGACAGCGTGCTGCTAAGCCTGGCGGACACGGTCAAGCCCGCCGGGGTCCTTCTCGACAACGATCCACCGACGATTTTCCACAGCGCGCGCCCTGCCAGCCTCGTCGTGTTCGACGGCGACCCGGTGCTGGTGCCTGTTGGCAACACCACGCTGTCCTATGCCGTGAACACCAACTGGGACGTGCTGTTCGACCCCGCCGACGCCGGCGCCTGGTACCTGCTCAACGATGGCGCCTGGTTCGTGGCCACCGCTGCCGCCGGACCCTATCGGCCGGCCGGCCGGCTGCCCGCCGCGTTCCTCTCATTGCCGAACGACGCGAATTTTTCGACGATGCGCAAGAGCATTCCGGGGCGGCCGGCAGTCGCGGAAAACGCGTCGACGATCTTTGTCAGCACGCGGCCGGCCGAGATCATCGTCACCGACGGGCCGCCGCAGTTCTCCGCCATCGCCGGGACCAAGCTGCAACAGGTCAGGAACACCAACGTCGCGCTGTTCCGCTATGCCGACGACAATCGGTTCTACGTGCTGTTCTCCGGGCGCTGGTTCGCCGCCGCCGGGCTCGATGGCCCCTGGAGCTTCGCCACCCCAGACCTGCCACCAGATTTCGCGATGATCCCGGCGGACGCTTCGGCGGCGCCGGTCCTGGCCGCGGTACCCGGCACCGCCCCGGCACAGCAGGCGCTGATCGAGGCGCAGATACCGCACCAAGCGATGCTGAAACGCAGCGAGACGAAGCTCACCGTCACCTATGTCGGAAAGCCCGAGTTCAAGCCCATTCCCGGCACCGCCGTTGCCTACGCGGCCAACACGACAAGCGAGGTGCTGGAAATAAGCGGCAAATACTATGCCTGCTACCTGGGTGCCTGGTTTACCGCACCGGCGCCGACCGGCCCGTGGGTTCTCGCCGACAGCCTGCCCGAAGCGGTCTATAAAATTCCTCCCAGCGCGCCGATCTACAATGTCACCTATGTGAAGGTGTATCAGGCCACTCCTGAAGCGGTCACTTACGGTTTTACCGCGGGCTACACGATGGGCTTCGTCACCGCCGGGGTGCTCGCCTACGGCACCGGCTATTACTATCCCCCGGTAATCGTGCCCAGCCGCGTGCCGGCCTACCTGCCTTATCCCTACACCTATGCCGGCGGCGTCTACTACAATCCGGCGACCGGCGCCTGGGCCCGCGGCGGCGCCATCTATGGACCTTACGGCGGTGCCGCGAAGGGCGGCGCCTACTACAATCCGACGACAGGTGGGTATGCGCGCGGCGGCGCGGTCTACGGACCCTACGGCGGTGCGGGCGCTTGGTCGGCGTACAACCCCGCGACCGGCACCTATTCCCATGGCAGCGCGGCCTGGGGCGTCAACGGCGGCACGGCCAACGCCAGCTTCTACAATCCACGCTACGGCATGTCAGGTAGCACGACGCAGAACGCCAATCCATACGGCAGGTGGGGATCGAGCGTCGTCTCCGGACCGAACCAGACCGTCCACACCGAAAGCGGCAGCAACGCGCGTGGCTCGGCCGGCGCGTTCTCGTCGAGCACCGGCGTGCAGGGTGCGGGCGTTCACGGCACCAAGGGCAACAGCGCGGGTGTCGTCAAAGGTGCGGGCGGCAACGTCTATGCCGGCCGCGACGGCAATGTCTACAAGCACACTGACACAGGCTGGTCGAAGTGGAACGGCGGGGCGTGGAACTCCGTGCAGCCGTCATCCCAGCCGAACGGCAATGGCGGCCTGAGCCAACTCCATACAAACCCGAACACGGCGGGCGCGACGCAGTCCAGGGCGACACGGCCGTCGTTCGACAGCCAGAGCTATGGGCAACTCGAGCAGGATCGCCAGGCAAGGCAGTTTGGTAATCAACGCGTGCAGGGAGGCAATGAATCCCGTTCCCGCGGCCGCTTCCGATGACTTCGCCGTGTCTTTTTCGAGCGGCTTAGATTGCTTTGAGTGAGCCTTGAGCTGCACTGCTGCCACAGTTCGGTAAGCTATCCGGTGCGCCTTATGATGACGCAGCGTGGCGATATCACCTTTGCGGCCGTGCTGGAACGTCTGCGCTGCAAACGCTGCAAACGTCCACCTGCGCCGGTCTACCTGTGCGCCGGCCATTGCCGGTTCAACTATGGTGCCCCGCCGAATTGGGCAATCGAGCTGGTGCCGGAACGGCGCCGATCGTGAACGCGATGGCCTTCGTTGAGTCTGCTGCTTCTTTCGCACTCGGGTTCGGCCGATTTGGCGTCGGCACCGTCTCGTTGCTTTGTGACGGCGCGTCGAATGGCGATGTCGGCGGGAACCTCGCCGCGCCCGATCTATGGCGAGATGGCTTTCCAACCCGGCACCAAGTTCGCCCTTCAGACTTGTTCTGGTCTAGATGTTTGATCCCAGGTTTTGGTGGTGCGGGTCGACTTTGAACGAAGTGGGGTTGGCTTCACAGATGGTTCGGAAGGGTGTGCGCCATTGGAGTGCTTGAGGTGCTTGGCGAAGTTGCAGGCAGCGACGAAGGCTAGGACGTGGGCGCATAGGGTCTGGGGTCGTCCATAGTGGAAGACCTTGATGGTGGCGTCCTTCACGGTTCGGTTCATCGGCTCAGCCTGATCATTGGTCCAAGGGTGGTATGGCTTGGTCAACCTGTGCTCGATGCCATGCTCGTCACAGGCACGATCGAACATGTAACGCATGCCGTCCCAATTGGTTGAGGCGTTCTTGGTGAACGCGATGCCGTTGTCGGTAGCACGGTGTGGATCTCGTAGGAAACGCCCTGATCACGTGGCGCATGAAGGCACCGTCGGTGGCCATCTCAGCGGTCGGATGGAACTCGACATAGACGAACTTACTGACGCGATTGATGGCCAGGAACATGTGACCCTTGCCCTCGGCGGAGCGGAACTGGGCACTGTCGATGTGGACGTCGCCGATCTTGGTCTCCCTGGATGCCTTGCGTTTGGAGCTTGTCTCTTTGTCCTGGGGCAATCGGGAGATGCCGTGACGGACCAGGCAGCGATGCAGGACACTGCGGGTGAGCTTGGGGATGGTGTCGCGCAGGCATCCGAGCACATCGTCGAGCGGCAGCAGGGTGCGTCACCTGAACTCGACGACATAGCTTCCTCGGCCTCGGTCAACACGGTGCTGCGGGCCTTGGGTCGCATTACGGCATCGACGATGGCGGAGCGTTTGCGCCACTTCAGGACGGTTTTGGGGTTAAGGCCGTATTGGGTGGCCAGGGCGCGGGACGACGCTTGCGCCGCTTGGAGCTCGGCTCGAACGCGCGGCGTTTCGCATTAGCTCCGCCACGCGTCGTCGAGACGCCGCGAGGATGCGGGATGATTTGGCCGTGCTCTTCAAGTTTGCGAGTCGCGTCGCCGCGGACGCCGTACAACGCCGCAAGGTCCTGCTCGCGTGGCCGCTCCTCATCGACTAAATCGCTTATCACGACGGCTGCGACATGGTTGGCGTTCTACTAAAGGATGCTCAACCTGCGTTCGCCGCGGCGCCCCCCTGGCGCATTGTGTCGTACAACTGGCGCCAGGGTGGGGGGAATCCTTATATCCAACTCGCTCCTCCGCCCGACTAACGCGGAAGTTGGCTCGCCGCCGGCATCTTGACGGCCCGACGGCCGAATGCTGGTCTGACTATAATCGGCTGCGTTTAAAGCGATAGCCGCCGGGAGGGAGGGCGACCCATGGTCCTATCATTCAGGCCCGTCGTGGCGGCGGCACTCCTTTTCCTGCCGATTGCGCTTCTGCCGTTCGTCACCTTTGCGCAGGCGCCGAAGCTGGCCACCGGCACTCTCACCGTCGCGTTCGCCGCCGAGGCCACGATGCTCGACCCGACGCGATCGTCGGCCGGTGTGGACCAGTATTTCTTTGGCCAGATGTTCGAGCAGCTCGTCCGTCCGGATCCAGCGCTGAAGCGGGTCAACTGGCTGGCCGAGAGCTGGGAGGTTAAGGAGGAAGACGGTAAGCCCCTCCTCGACATCCACCTGCGCAAGGGTGTGAAGTTCCACAACGGCGACCCGCTTACCGCAGAGGATTTCGATTACGCCTTCCAGCGCCAAAGCGACAAGAAGATCTCGATCTGGACGCATCTGCAGGCGGCGGTGGAGCGGTTCGAGATCGTCGATCCGCTGCATTTCCGCATCCATTTCAAGGAGGGCGACGGCTCATACATTGCCAACGACCTGACGCTGTGGGCGATGCCAAAGCACTACATGGAACGGGTTGGCGACGAGGCTTTCGAACGCGCGCCGGTCGGCACCGGGCCCTGGAAGTTTGTTTCGCGCTCGGTCAAGGAGGAGATCCGCTTCGAGGCGTTCGACGATTACTGGAACACCGAAAACCGTCCAACCGTGAAGAACCTCATTATCAAGGTAATTCCGGAGGATCTGACGCGGGTGGCGGCCTTCAAGACCCATGCAGTGGACTGGATCGACGCGGTGCCGCCGGCGATGATCGAGGAATTCAAGAAGTTGCCGGGCGTGGTGACGGCGAGCTATCCGGCGCCGAACAACATGTACATCTCGATGGATGCGCTAACACCGGAATCGAAGTTCTATGACGTCCGAGTTCGTCAGGCGCTTGCCTACGCCATCAACATCGACGCCATCATCAAGAATGTCCTGTTCGGCCAGGGTGAGCGCTATGTCGAGGTGGGCAAGGGCGAGCTCGGCTACGATTCAGATCTGAAGCCGTATCCGTACGATCCGAAGAAGGCCCGGGAACTGTTGCGCGAGGCCGGTTTCCCGAACGGTTTCGATACGCCGTGCTACAATCTCACTACGCCGCGCGAGCCTTATCAAAAGGAGGTCGGCGAGGCGTATTTCGCCTATGCCAGCGCGGTCGGCATCCGCTGCAAAGTGCAGGGACAGGAGTATGGCACCTGGATCAGCTTCGGGCGCCGCCAGCGCGAGGGCCACATCGATGGCCTCTACAGCAACATGTGGGGCCACGGTCTGCCGGGCGATCCTGGCACTGCCTGGGCCGGCCATGTTCATAGCTATGTTCCCGGCAAGGGCTGGGGCGCAACCTCGGTGCATTCCGATCCGGAACTCGACGCGCTGGTCGAAGAGTTGAAGCGCACCATGGACATCCCGCAGCGTGCGGCGCTGATCCAGAAGATCGCCCGCATCAAGCACGAGCGTGTTGCCGGCGGGCTGACGACCTACCGCCCCGTGGTCACGTTCGCATGGCGCGACACCGTGACGTTCCGTGCCTGGCCGATGGCCTTCTGGCGCAGCATGCAGGAGGTCGGCCTGAAGCAATAGCTGGCGGTCGCTTCCATGGCAGGCTTTCTGGCCCGCCGAGTGATGCAGGGCATCATCAGCATCATCGGTGCCAGTATCATCATCTTCGTCATCTCACGTTTGTCCGGCGATCCGATCGCGATGCTGCTGCCGAACGACGCGCCGGCCAGCATGATCGAGGAAACCCGGCGCAACCTCGGCCTCGACCGGCCGCTCTGGGTGCAGTACCTGATCTTCGCCCAGCACGCCCTGTCCGGCGATTTCGGCAACTCATACCGATGGAAGATGCCGGCGCTGCAACTGATCCTGGCGCGGCTGCCGGCCACCATTGAGCTTGCTGTGTGCGGCCTGCTGTTCAGCGTGGCGATCGCGGTGCCGGTCGGAGTGATGTCGGCCGTGCAGCGGGGCGGCTGGATCGACCGGATCGGCCGGATATTCGCCATGCTGGGCCAGGCGATGCCGGCATTCTGGGTTGGGCTGCTGCTGATCCTGGTGTTCGCCATCCATCTCGACTGGCTGCCGGCGTTCGGCTACGGCAGCCCGAGCCAGCTGATCCTGCCCGCGATCTCGCTCGGCTGGTATCCTGTGGCGGCGCAGACGCGTATCGTGCGCTCGGCGATGCTCGATGTCCTGGACAGCGATCATATCCGCCTGTCGCGCGCGCTCGGCACGCCGGAGCGGCTGATCGTCTGGAAATATGCGTTGCGCAACGCGGCGGTGCCGCTGCTGACGATGCTCGGTGTTTATTTCGCGGCGATGCTCGGCGGCGCCTTCGTGGTCGAAACGATCTTCGCCTGGCCGGGCGTTGGCCGGACCGTGGTGGAGGCGGTGTTCTCACGCGATTTCCCGGTTGTGCAAGCCGGGGTGCTGTTCACCTCAATCCTGTTTGTGATCTCCAACCTGCTGGTCGACATCTCCTATGGCATTGTCGACCCAAGAATTCGCGATGCGCGCTGACTGGCTGCGCGGCATCCCGTGGCTGCCTTTGGCCGTGCTGGGCGCCGTCGGGCTATGCGCGGCCGGCGGCGATCTTCTATTGCCGTTCGATCCCGGCGATCTCGACCTTGCCGCTGCCTTCAAGCCGCCTGCCTGGCTACCCGGCGGCTCGATGGCCAACCCGCTCGGGGCGGACAATCTGGGCCGCGACATCCTCAGCCGCATAATGGCGGGATCGCGCGTCTCGGTGATCGTGACGTTCTACGCCATCCTGTTCTCCGGCAGCATCGGCGCCGTGGCGGGCATGATCGCCGGCTATTTCGGCGGCGTGGTCGATACGATGCTGATGCGGTTAATTGAGATCCAGCAGTCGGTTCCCGCCATCGCTCTCGCGCTGCTCCTGGCGGCGGCGCTGGAGCCCGGGCTGTGGACGGTGATCGTGGTCATCGTGCTGACCTACTGGGCCTGGTACGCCCGCATCATCCGCGGCGAGATCATGGCGTTGAAGGGCCGCGACTACATCGCCTTCGCCCGGGTTGCCGGCGTCGGCACGCCGACCATCTTCGCGCGCCATCTTTTGCCCAACATCTTCAACACGCTGGTCGTGCTGGCGACGCTGCAGGTGGGGCAGGTGATCCTGTTCGAGGCGTCGTTGTCGTTCCTCGGCCTCGGAATCCAGCAGCCGGATATCTCCTGGGGGCTGATGCTGTCGGACGCGCGGCAATACATCACCAACGCCTGGTGGGCGATCACCATGCCGGGGATCGCCATCATGCTGACCTGCCTGTCAGCCAACGTGTTCGGCGACTGGCTGCGCGACCGGCTCGATCCGCAGCTGAGGCAGCTGTGATGCTGCTGTCGGTGCGTGACCTGCAAACGCATCTGCACCTTAAGCGTGGCATCCTGCGTGCCGTCGATGGGGTCAGCCTCGATGTGGCGGAGGGCGAGACCCTCGGTCTCGTCGGCGAGTCCGGATCGGGCAAGACGATGACCGGGCTGTCGCTGCTGCGGCTTTTGCCGAAAGGTTCCGGCCGGATAGTCGGCGGTTCGATCCGGCTTGACGGGCAGGAGCTGACCACGCTTTCGGAGGCGCAGCTCGCGCGCGACATCCGTGGGCGGCGGGTCGCGATGATCATGCAGGATCCGATGACCTCGCTGAACCCGGTGTTCTCGATCGGCGACCAGGTCGGCTCGCCGCTGCGCAACCATCGGATCGCGCGCGGTGCTGCGCTGCGTCCGGCGGTGATCGACGTGCTGCGGCGGGTGCGGCTGCCGTCACCGGGCGAGCGGCTCGGCGACTACCCGCACCAGTTCTCCGGCGGCCAGCGCCAGCGCATCGTCGCGGCCATGGCGATCGGCTGCACGCCGCGCCTGCTGGTGGCGGACGAGCCGACGACGGCGCTCGACGTGACGATCCAGGTGCAGATCATCGGCCTGCTGCGCAGCATCCAGGCCGATACCGGCGCCGGCATCATCCTGATCACGCACGACCTCGGCGTGGCGGCCAGCCTGTGCCGGCGGATCGCGGTGATGTATGCGGGCCAGATCGTCGAGACCGGGCCGGTGCGGGCGAT
>JANXRT010000533.1 GCA_025356735.1 Acetobacteraceae bacterium
GCCGCCGACAGCGAGGAGAAGCGCCCGACCGTGCAGGTCGGCGATCCATTCACGGAAAAACTGCTGATCGAGGCGTGTCTGGAACTGATGGCGACCGATGCGATCGTGGCCATTCAGGACATGGGCGCCGCGGGGCTGACCTCGTCGTCGGTGGAGATGGCGGGCCAGGGCGGCGTGGGCATCGAGCTGGTGCTGGATCATGTGCCGCAGCGCGAGCCGGGGATGACAGCGTACGAGATGATGCTGTCCGAATCGCAGGAGCGCATGCTGATGGTGCTGCGCCCGGACCGCGAAGCGATGGCGCGCAAGATCTTCGAGAAGTGGGAGCTGGATTTTTCCGTCATCGGCCGCATCACCGACAGCGGCCGGTTCGTCGTCCGCCACAACGGCGCGATCGAGGTCGATATCGCGTTGGCGCCGCTGGCCGACCAGGCGCCGATGTATCATCGCCCGACGGTCGAGACCGAACGCCAGCCGGTGCTGAACCCGGCCCGGGTCGAAAACCGGTTCACCCTGGCCGATGCGCTGGAAAAGCTGGTCGGTTCTCCAGACCTTTGCTCGCGCGCCTGGGTGTGGAACCAGTACGACAGCACGGTCGGCGGGCAGACCGTGAAACGTCCCGGCAGCGCGGACGCGGCCGTGGTCCGGCTGGAGGGATTTTCGCGCGCGCTGGCGCTGACCACCGACTGCACGCCACGCTACTGCGCCGCCGATCCGGAAGCCGGCGGCATGCAGGCGGTGGCGGAAGCCTGGCGCAACCTGACCGCGGTCGGCGCCCGGCCGCTGGCGCTGACCGACAACATGAACTTCGGCAATCCGGAAAAGCCCGAGATCATGGGCCAGTTCGCCGCCTGCATCCGCGGCATGTCGGCGGCCTGCCGGGCGCTCGATTTTCCGGTGGTGAGCGGCAATGTCAGCCTCTACAACGAGACCGAGGGAAGGGCCATTCTGCCGACCCCGGCGATCGGCGGGCTCGGCGTGCTGGACGACGCGGCGCAGGCGGTGGGGATCGCCATTTCGCCCTGGCTCGACCTGGTGCTGATCGGCGCGACCGTCGGCTGGCTCGGACAATCGCTGTGGCTGCGCGAGATGGCGGGTCGCGAGGATGGTGCTCCGCCCCCCGTCGATCTGGCCGCCGAGCGCGCCAACGGCGACTTCGTCCGCGCGCAGATCCTGGCCGGCAACGTGCGCGCCTGCCACGACATCTCGGGTGGCGGGTTGCTGGTGACCGTGGCCGAGATGGCGATGGCGGGCGGCACCGGGGTGCGGCTGTCGGCCGGGCCGCGCGAGATACCGGGCCACGCCTACTGGTTCGGCGAGGACCAGAGCCGGTACGTGCTGGCGGTGACCGAAAGTGCGGGTTTCATCCGCACCGCCGAGGCGGCCGGCATCGCCGCGGTGCGCATCGGCACCACCGGGGGCATGGATTTGACACTCCCCGATGGCGGAACCATATCTGTTGCCGCACTGATCGCCGCGCATGAACGGTTCCTGCCGGCGTATATGGACGAGGCGGCGAGCTGATCGGGAGGGTGTTCATGGCGATGCCGGCGAACGAGATCGAGGCGCTGATCCGCTCGGCCCTGCCGGACGCGCAGGTGACGATCGAGGATCTGGCCGGGGACGGCGACCACTACGCGGCGACGGTGGTTTCCGAGAGTTTTCGTGGTGTTTCGCGTGTCAGGCAGCACCAGATCGTCTATGCTGCGCTGCAAGGGCGGATGGGCGGCGAGCTGCATGCCCTCGCACTCCAGACCTCGGCGCCCTAAGTCTGCTTCCGAACAGGAGATCAACCATGTCCGAATCCGTGGCTACCCGCATCCAGGCTGAAATCACCGAGGCGCCCGTCATGCTCTACATGAAGGGCAACGCGATGTTCCCGCAGTGCGGCTTCTCCGCCCGCGTGGTGCAGATCCTGACGCACCTCAACGTGCCGTTTAAAACGGCAAACGTGCTGGAGGATGCCGAGCTACGCGAGGGCATCAAGCAGTTCTCGAATTGGCCGACCGTGCCGCAGCTCTATGTCAAGGGCGAGTTCGTCGGCGGCTGCGACATCGTCAGCGAGATGTACCAGTCGGGTGAGCTGGAGACGCTGATGACCGAGAAGGGCGTCGTCGTCCAGACCGCCGATTGATTTTCGGCCGACGTTGATGCGGGTCGCGATCGTCACGCCCGCCTACAACGTCGGGAAATACATTGCCGAGACGATAGAGTCGGTCATCGCCCAGTCCCACGCGGACTGGGCGATGGTCGTTGTGGACGACGGCTCGACCGATGATACGTCCGCCGCCGTCAAAAACTTCTCCGACAATCGCATCCGTCTGGTCCGCCAGGCCAACGCCGGCGTCTCGGCGGCGCGCAACCGCGGCCTTTCCGAACTCGACGCCGACGCGGTGCTTCTGCTCGACGCCGACGACCTGCTGGCGCCGGACGCGCTGTCCCGCCTCGTCGCGGCACTGGAGGCGACACCGGACGCCGTGGCCGCCTGCGGCACCCACGCCTACATCAGCGAGGATGGCGCGCGCCAGACCCATTCGGGATCGCGCCTGCCAGCCAGCGGAGACCTGCTCGGCGCGCTGCTCGAACGCAACCTGTTCGCCAATGGCGGCCAGGTGCTGGTCCGCGCCAGAGTAGTGGCTGAACTGGGCGGATTTCGATCCGACATAGCCTATGGCGAGGATTGGGAATACTGGGTGCGGCTGGCCTTCGCCGGCTCTTTTACGGTCGTGACGGATCGCGCGCCAATACTGCTCGTGCGCCAGCGTAAGGCCGGCGCCTATCTTCAGCTGGGCAGCGATCCGTCAGCGTTCGTTGCGTGCATGGACGCGATCTTCAGCAATCATGGTCTGGTCGAGCGATTCGGCCCTGACGCCGTTAATCAAGCCCGTCGCCGGGCCGAAGCAGAAAACGCCTGGATCATCGGGCGCGAGCACATCCGGCACGGTCGGCACGTTGACGGCAGACATTGGCTGCGGCGCTCGGTTCTGGCCAAGCCGAACGCGAGGCGGATCGCGCTGCTGGCTCAGGCGCATCTGGTGACAATCCTTCCGGAGTGGCTTCAGAGCCCGTTTCAGGCCTACGCAGCGGAGTAGAAAATCCACTCGCTCCACCCACCAACTGCCTGCTATGGCTTCCTGGTGCCGGATTACCTGCGTGAAAAACAGATTGGCGGCCGTGTCGCCGGCGTGGATGAAGCTGGACGTGGCCCCTTGGCCGGGCCCGTCCTGGCCGCCGCTGTGGTGATGCGCCCAGATGTGGCAGCCAGCCTCGCCACCCTGCTTGACGACTCGAAGCGGTTGACTGCGGCGCAACGCGAGGTGGCGTTTATGGCCCTGCTGGCAAGCGGCGCGGAAATCGGCGTCGGTGCGGCCTCGGTCGCCGAAATCTCCCGGCTCAACATCCTTCATGCCTCGATGCTGGCGATGCGCCGGGCCGTGCTACGCCTGAAATCACCGCCGGACGCCGCGCTGATCGACGGCAACCGATGCCCCGATCTGCCTTGCCCGGCCTACGCGGTGATTGGCGGCGATGGGCTCTCCCTGTCGATCGCCGCCGCCTCGATCGTCGCGAAAGTGCTGCGCGATCGCGCCATGCTGCGGCTGAACCTGCGTCATCCGGGCTACGGCTGGGCGCAAAATGCGGGCTACGCCACGCAATTCCACCGCCAGGCGCTGGCGCGGATCGGGCCGTGCGTCCACCATCGGCCGGAGTTTGGCACCGTGCGCCAACTGGCGCTCCAACTCGCCAGCGATTGACGCGGCTTCCGCCCAACCGCCACCATGCGGCGCCCTTGCGCCTGGAGACACGTGCTCATCACCGCCGAACTGCCGCTCAACCAAATCCTGCTTGGTGACAGCATCCGGCTGATGCGGATGCTGCCCTCGGCGTCGGTTGACTGCGTGTTCGCCGATCCGCCCTATAACCTGCAGCTGCGCGGCGAATTGCGCCGGCCCGACGACAGCCTGGTCGATGGCGTCGATGAGGATTGGGACAAGTTCTCCGATTTCGCCGCCTACGATGCGTTCACCCGTGAATGGCTCGGCGAATGCCGGCGGCTGCTGCAAAAAGATGGCACGATCTGGGTGATTGGCTCCTACCACAACATCTTCCGCATCGGCGTCATCCTGCAGGACCTCGGCTTCTGGATCCTCAACGACGTGATCTGGCGCAAATCCAACCCGATGCCGAACTTCCGCGGCCGCCGGTTCACCAACGCGCACGAGACCATGATCTGGGCGGCGCGGCAGCCCGACAGCCGGCACAAGTTCAACTACCAGGCGATGAAAAGCCTGAACGACGACATCCAGATGCGCAGCGACTGGCTGTTCCCGCTCTGCACCGGCCCCGAGCGGCTGCGCAACCAGCACGGGCTAAAGCTGCACCCGACCCAGAAGCCCGAGGCGCTGCTGCACCGCGTGCTGCTGGCCAGCACCTCGCCCGGCGACATCGTGCTCGATCCGTTCGCCGGCACCGGTACCACAGCCGCGGTCGCCAAGCGCCTGCACCGGCACTTCGTCGCGATCGAGCGCCACCCCGCCTATGTCGAGGCGGCGCTCGGCCGGGTGAGCGCGATCGTGCCGGCCCGGATGATGGGCCAGGTCACCACGCCATCGCGCCGCGACGCGCCGCGCATTCCGTTCGGCAGCCTGGTGGAGCGCGGCCTGATCGCCGCCGGCACCACCCTGCACGACCGTAGCCGCCGGGTGTCGGCGATCGTCACCGCCGACGGCAGCCTGATTTCCGGCGACCTGCGCGGCTCGATCCACAAGGTGGGCGCCGCCGCCCAGAACGCGCCATCGTGCAACGGCTGGACGTTCTGGCACCTGGAACGCGACGGCAAGCTGGTGCCGATCGACGTACTTCGTTCGCTGACGCCGTAGGCAAGGAAGCTATGGGGCTCTGCCCCATACCCCGCCGGGGTAGCGCCCCGGGGCGCAACCATTAAGGGCAAATGCCGGTGTGGCTTTTCGAGATTGATGCCTACGGCGTTAGTCTTAAGTAATGCGCACCGGGGC
>JANXRT010000542.1 GCA_025356735.1 Acetobacteraceae bacterium
TGCCCTGGATGTTGGCGAGGTCGAGCGCGCGGAGGAGGGCTCGGCTCATGCGGGGTGCCTTGTCATGCCAGAACGACCACCGGGACGACCGCCGGGATAATCGCCGGAACAATGGATCGAACCACGCCGGGCGGCTGGCTCGGCGCGGCGAGGTCGTCCGGCCGGTGCGCATCGATGAAGGCGCCGAATGCCGTGTGCAGGGCGGCGGGCGTCGCGCCCTGGTTGTCGATCGCGAAGCGGACGAAGTGCTGCTGCAGATACAGCGCCTTCAACACCGAGGGCAGGTCGTTGTCCGGCGCGCTCGGCAGCGGCATTTGCGCATGGTCGCGCACCTGCCGATAGGCGTAGAACCCGGCTGCGACAATGCCTGCCAACCCGGCCACGGCAATCCAGCCATAGACAGCTTTCTGCGCGCCCGTGATCGCGGCGAGAACAACCCCGAGTACCAACAGCAGCAACACCGCCGCCAAAGGCCCGACTACCCTGCGTTTCGATATTTCCAGCGCCTTCAGGTCCGGCGCGATTCGCCAATAGTCGTTGAACGGCATCGTGGTCTCGACCTGGCATCGCCGAATGCCGTGCGCGAAACTTTCGCCATTATGGATTTCGGAGAAGCCGTGGCAATGCGCCAGGACAAGGCGCCATTCCGGCTCCATCGTGGTCCAGAGCTCGCGCAGGTAGCCGTCGATGTCGGCCCTCCCGGCGGCGTCGAAATCGGCCACAAAAAGCAGATACGGCGAGGGCAGCTGATCGACCGGCTGCGCCACCAGCAGGTCGGTCTTGCGCACGGCGTCGACCAGCGAATCGCGGCCGACCCGGCCGTTGAACGACACGTCGGTGATGACCACCAGCCGGGCAAAATGGGTGCGCCGGCAGCGCGAGAACGGCGAGTTGACGCCGCGCCGCTCGTTGGCCGGCGATTGCAGCGCCGGCGGCAGGTAGGCCAGTACGTCGCGCAAGGTATGGGTGTGAGAGGTGAACACGCCGTCCGGCTGCCGCGCCACGCCGAGCTTCACCGGCAGCAACGCGGTCAGGAAATAATGTCCGCCATCGAAATCAGGCATGCCCAACCCCCTCAGCGATGATCTCCTCAGCGATGATCATCAGCGCGCTCACTGTCGTTGCTGGCGATCGGGGCATAGCCGGGGGAGCCGAGATCGTTTTGCACCGCCAGCATCGCCTGCCGGTAGCCGACGGCGAACGCTTCCGGCGTTTGGTCGGCATGGCGGCCGGCCAGGTCCAGCAGCTTTGCCCGCACCCGCAGCGCCGCCTTGATGTCGCGCTGCGCCGACCCCGGCGTCGCGTTGTAGTAGTAGTCGGTATCGACCTGGTTGTGCCGGATGTAGGATTTGAACGGGCTGATCGGGATCGAATGCGGATAGCCCGAGCTGCTGTACCAGAACAGGTCGAGCCCGCCCGGGATACCGTCCGAGAAGGCGTCGATATACTGGTCCCAGGTGCCGTTGAAGTTGCTGCAGAACAACATGTAGTCGTTCCGGAGCTTTGGCCGGCCGTGCTCGCCGGGCGGCCACTGGTCGCGCCGGATGATCACCCAGCGGGCGAAATGGATGAGTGACAGACCCATCAGCCCGGATAAGGTCGTCGGCAGGCAGCGCGCCGCCCTGAACACCAGAAGCTGGATCCAGGTCCAGGCCGGCGCCATCGGGGTGATGACGTTCATCCCGTAAGCCTTGCCGGCTATGTTCGACACGAATTCCCCCGCGCCATTCGTTTCAGCGTCAAGTAATTGTGGACGATACCATCGAAAAGCACAATGAAATGCGGTTGGTCACGACTTTGTGCCTACCGCCCCGAAAAGACGGCCCGGCGCTTCTCGCGGAACGCGGCGATGCCTTCGGCGTGGTCGGCGCTGCCACCGGCGGCGATCTGGACCCGAGCCTCACGCTCCAGTTGCTCGGAGTAGCCACTGGTCAGGCCATCCCAGTACAGCTTGCGGATCAGCCCGAGTGACGAGGGTCCCTTAGCCAGGCGCCGGGCGATCGCCATCGCCTCCTCCATCAGCGCCGCGTCGTCCACCACCCGGTTGATCATTCCCCATTCCAGCGCCCGTTCGGCCGGCAATGCCTCGGCCAGCAGCGACAGCTCCATCGCCCGCGCCATGCCGATCAGGCGCGGCAGCAGGAAGGTGGCGCCGCAATCGGGCACCAGCCCGATCCGCGCGAAGGCCTGGATAAAGGTCGCGGATCGCGCAGCGACGCGGATGTCGGCGGAAATCGCGAGACTCATGCCGGCCCCCGCGGCCACCCCGTTGATCGCGGTGACCACCGGGATCTTCAGCTCGCGCAGCCGGATGAAGGTCGGGTTGTACCACGATTGCAGGTCGGTCTGCATCTCGCCGCGCTCCTCGGCACCCCGGTCGCGCGGCGCCCGATCGACATCGTTGAGGTTGGCGCCCGAACAGAACCCGCGCCCAGCGCCGGTGATCAGCAGGCAGCGGGCAGTTCCGGCCTCGACCTCGTCGAGCGCCTCGGTGATGTCGGCGCGCAGCCTGATCCCGAACGCGTTCAGCGCCTCCGGGTGGTTGAGCGTCAGCACCGCCACGTCGTCTTGGATGTCGAGCAGAATCCGGCCGTTCTTCATGTTGGTTCCTTGGTTACCGCAGGCAGGCAGCATGGGGCTCTGCCCCAAACCCCGCCGGGGATGCGCCCCGGGGCGCTTCCGAAAGTCGAGCGGGTTCGGAGCGCGACGGCCCCCAATGCGTGAACGACGGGGCGGGGTTTGGGGCAGAGCTCCGATCTTACTGCCTACAGCGCCTAGTGTAGGCTCCAACCAGGAAATGAACAGGCGGCTCAGTATGTCCGACGAATGCAACGGGCAGCGGGTGCTCGGCGTCAGTGGCAGCCGCTTTGGAGGTTTCGCCGCGACCGGCCGTGCGGCACGGCGGACGTCAGATGCGGGATCGAACCGAGCTTCGGCGCCACGCGACGATCCCGCCGACCAGGATGGCGGACATGGCGATGCCCAGCCTGGTGATCCCCGAAGCCTTGCCGGCCACAGCCTTGCAGAATGCAGCGCATTCGGTGAAGTCGTGGAGCTCGGGCGCAGCCAGATTCGGGTCTGGATGGCTCATTGCATTCCTCCTTGGTCAAACGCTGCGACTATTCGTCAGCCGAACGACCATCGGAGTCATGAGCAGGTAAGGATGTAACCTGCATCACAATACTCACAGTAAAGTGGTTAGTCTGTTGCAAAACCGCGGACCGGCGAACAAAACAGCGTCTCATACCACTTGAGATTGCCGCTTTGAAGCCTTGGAGGTTGTTGCACACGCCGCCGTCAGACGTGCACCGCCAACGGCGTGACCGTCCCCGCATACAGATTGATGGGATCGTTGTTGTAGGCATACACGTTGCCGGCGGCGCTCCTGGCAAATTCGAGAATGTCGGTGTTCGGATATCCTGAACGCGAAGAGCCCGGACCCTTGACGCCCACCACGTCGACCGTGGCGAACTTTATGTTGCCGCTGAACAGCGTCAGCATGTCGTTCTTGTAGGACACGCTGTCGATGACG
>JANXRT010000018.1 GCA_025356735.1 Acetobacteraceae bacterium
TCCGCCGAACGGTGGCATCGTCCAGTTGGCGTCGCCCACCGGCACCACGTCGGTGTGGCCGGCGAAGCAGAAGTGCGGGCCATCCGTGCCGATGCGCGCGAAGATGTTTTCGATGGCGCCGAAGCGCAGCCGCGTCACGGTGAAGCCCAACGGCTCCAGCACGCCGGTCAGCACGTCCATCGCCCCGGCGTCCGCAGGAGTCACCGAAGCGCACCGGATCAGCGCCTGGGCCAGGGGCACCGGGTCGAACGCGGTCAATCGCGCAGCAGCTCGTTGATCGAGGTCTTCGCCCGCGTCTGCGCATCGACCGTCTTGACGATCACCGCGCAGTACAGCGACGGGCCATTGCCATTGCCGGCCGGCAGCGAACCCGGCACCACCACGGCATAGGACGGCACCCGGCCGACATGGATCTGCCCGGTCGCGCGGTTCACCACCTTGGTCGAGGCGCCGACGAACACGCCCATTGACAGCACGGCGCCGCGCTCGACGATGACGCCCTCGGCGACCTCCGAGCGCGCGCCGATGAAGCAGTCATCCTCGACGATCACCGGGTTGGCCTGCAGCGGCTCCAGCACGCCGCCGATGCCGACCCCGCCGCTGATGTGGCAGTTGGCGCCGATCTGGGCGCAGCTGCCGACCGTGGACCAGGTGTCGATCATGGTGTTGCGCCCGACATGGGCGCCGACGTTGACGAAGCACGGCATCAGCACGGCACCCGGCGCGATGTAGGCGGAGCGGCGGACGATGGCGCCCGGCACCGCGCGGAAGCCGGCCTGCTGGAAACGCGCCGCATCCCAGCCCTCGAACTTCATCGGCACCTTGTCGAACACCGGTGCGCCGCCGTCGCCCGGCATCGGCTGCGAATCGTTCAGCCGGAACGACAGCAGCACGGCTTTCTTGAGCCACTGGTTGACCCGCCAGCCTTCGGCGCCGGGTTGGGCCACGCGCGCGGTGCCGGCTTCCAGGGCATCGAGCGCCGCCTCGACGGCATCACGCGGCGCGCCCGAGGTCGCCGCGGAGATCGTCTCCCGCCTCTCCCACAGGGCTTCGATCTCCGCCGCCAGCGCCGCCTCGTCCATCCGATTCCGTTCCCGCCCCATGGCGTCGGACCATGCGCATGCGGCCCCGGCCTGTCAACGGAATGGAGCCTGGCAATGAACCGGCCGGCCTAGATCAGGAGCCATCCTGGTAACGCCTCTTTCACGGCAATCGACGACCATGCCCCGATGTTCAGGGGCAAACCGGCATGACCAGACTTCTCGACACCGCGTTGGCGGGCCACCCCGATCCGCAGGGGCCCGATCCTCTCCGCCATGCGCTGCTCGACAGCCGGCAGCGCTGGCACGACCTGGTCAGCCTTGCCGCCGACCTGGCGTTCGAGACCGACGCCGCCGGCCGCTTCGTGTTCCTGGCCGCCGACACCGTGCTCGGCTGGCCCGCCGCCACCCTGCTCGGCCAGCCGGCGGAACTCCTGCTGGCCGAGACGCGTCCGGCGGCGGGCTTCAACCCGTTCCGGCCGGCCACCGCGCTGCGCCGCCACATGGCCTGGCTGAAGCGCGCCGACCGCTCGCTCGCCTGCTTCTCGTTCACCGCCGCGCCGCTGTTCGACCCGCAGGGGCGGATCATCGGCGCGCGCGGCGTCGGCATCGACATCAGCGATCGGGAAGCCGCCGAGGCAACGACGGTCGCGACCCTGCGCCGGTGCGAGATGGTCGATCACATCCTCTGGCTGATGCGCCAGGAGGTGCTGGCGCCACGCATGATGCAGGCCGTGCTGCAGGCGCTGGCCGACGCCGTCGGCGCCGAGGGCGCCGCGGTGCTGGACATCCTGGATGGCAACCAAGCCACGGCGAGCACGGCATCGCTGCTGCACCGCTCCGGCGGCGGCGGCGAGGCGACGGAGGTCGCAGCGGCCGCCAAGCGGATGATGCAGGATGAAATGGCCAGCCACAACCCGGCTTGGCCATCCGCCCCGCCATCCAACGCGCCTTCGCCGGTCACCCCGGCCGGAAATCCGGCGACATCGCGCGGCCTGAGCGATGCTGGCCGGCCGGTGCTGACCTGCGTCTGCCAGGCCCGTTTCGGCGAGCATGCCGGGCTGGTGCTGTGGCGTGCCCCCGGCGGCCGAGCCTGGAACGACGAGGACGGGCAGCTCGTCGCCGCCGCCGCCTCGATCGTGCGCGTCGTGCTCGAACACGACGCGGTCCAGCGCGAGATGGCGCGCCAGGCCCGCACCGATCCGCTCACCGGCCTGCTCAACCGTCGCGCCTTCCTGGAAGAGGTCGCGCGCCATGTCGACCGGCTCGACCGCGAGGCCGCGTCCGGCACCCTGATGTTCGTCGATCTGGACAACTTCAAGCTGCTCAACGACCGGCTCGGCCACGAGCACGGCGACCGCATGCTGTGCGCCGCCGCATCGCTGCTGCGCGACACCGTGCGGCCGAGCGACCTGGTGGCGCGGCTCGGCGGCGACGAGTTCGCCCTGTGGCTGAACGGCGCCGACCACCTGACCGCCGCCGAGCGGGCCGAGCGGCTGCGCACCGACGGCCCGCGCCTGCTCGCCGACATCGTCGGCGGCGATGGGATCGTCGGCGCCACCATGTCGATCGGCATCGCCACCCGCGACGCCGGTGGCGGCGAGACGATCGAAAGCCTGATGCGCCGCGCCGACATGGCGATGTACGAGGTCAAGCGCACCGGACGCGGCCACTGGCGCGTGTCGCTCGAGGCCCCGACCGCATGAGGCTTTCGCCGCCGCCCGCCATCCCTCCGGCAACGCCATGACCACCCGGCTCGCATCGCCGGACCCGCCCATCGAAATCGACGAGGCGGCCCTGGTCCGGATCGCCTCATCGCCCGGGAGCGCGCCCGCCATCCTCACCCATCTCGCCGCCAGCACCGCCCTGACCGTGCGGGCGGCGGTGGCGATGAACGCGTCGGCACCGCCGGCGTCGCACGCCATCCTCGCTTGCGACGATGACGAGCGCGTCCGCCTCCTGCCGGAGCGTGGCGGCGACGGC
>JANXRT010000030.1 GCA_025356735.1 Acetobacteraceae bacterium
GAATTTTTTCGGGTTTGTTCGCCGCAACCTCCTCGACCTCCATGCCGCCCTCGGTCGAGGCGACGATCGCGACACGCGCTGTGTCGCGGTCGATAAGAAGAGAAAGGTAAAGTTCACGGGCGATGTCGCAGCCGGCCTCGACATAAACCCGGTTGACCTTCTTGCCGTTGTCGCCGGTCTGCTTGGTGATCAGCGTGTGGCCAAGCATCGCTTCCGCGGCGGCGCGCACCTCATCGGCGGATTTGGCCAGCCGCACGCCACCCTTGCCGTTCGGGTCGTTGGAGAAACGTCCCGCGCCGCGGCCACCGGCATGGATCTGCGATTTCACCACATAGACCGGACCCGGCAGCTTCGCCGCGGCCGCTGCGGCTTCCTCGGGAGTCCAGGCGACGTGGCCATCCAGGACGGTCACGCCGTATCGGCGCAGAAGCTCCTTGGCCTGGTATTCATGGATGTTCATGGCGTCGCTCCCGTTCTCAGGCCAGCAGCTTCTTCGCCGCGTCCACCAACTCGCGCACTGCCGCGCAGGATTTGTCGAACGCCGCCTGCTCGGGACCGGTAAGCGCGATCTCGACGATGCGCTCGACCCCACCGGCGCCGATCACCACCGGCACGCCGACATACATGTCGTTCTGGCCATACTGGCCGGTGAGGTAGGCCGCCGCCGGCAGCACCCGCTTCTTGTCCTTGAGGAAGCTCTCGGCCATCACGATGGCCGAGGCCGCCGGCGCGTAGAACGCGCTGCCGCGCTCCAGCAGTTTTACAATTTCGCCGCCACCATTGGCGGTCCGCGCCACGATCGCATCGACCTTCTCCTGTGTCGTCCAGCCCATCCTGACTAGATCGGGCACCGGAATGCCAGCGACCGTTGAATAACGAGTCAGCGGCACCATGGTGTCGCCATGGCCGCCGAGCACGAATGCCGTCACATCCTCGACCGAGACATCGAACTCGTGTGCCAGGAACAGCCGGAAACGCGAGCTGTCGAGCACCCCAGCCATGCCGACCACGCGCTCGGCCGGCAATCCGGACTTCTCCTTCATCACCCAGACCATCGCGTCTAGCGGGTTGGTGATGACGATCACGAATGCGTTCGGGCAGTGCGCCTTGATGCCGGCCGCGACCTCGGCGATGACGCCGGCGTTCTTGCCGATCAAATCATCGCGCGACATGCCCGGCATGCGCGGAAACCCGGCCGTGACGATGACCACGTCCGCCCCGGCGATGGCGGTGTAGTCCGAGCCGCCGGTCATCAGGCTGTCGAACCCGTCAGCCGGGCCGGACTGCATGAGGTCCAGCGCCTTGCCGGCGGCAACCCCGCCGAACACGTCGAACAGCACGACGTCGCCAAGCTCCTTCAGGCCGATCAAATGGGCGAGCGTGCCGCCGATGTTGCCGGCGCCAATGAGGGCGATCCTCTTGCGGGCCGATTTCGTTGACATGGGGCGCTATCCTTATCAAAGGCGGACGAAATTCAAGTGGTTGCTAGACGATTAGGGTGAAGCGGGCAAGGCGAGGAAGCATGGGGCTCTGCCCCAAACCCCACCCCTCTTTCAAGCATTGGAAAGCGCCCGGGAGCGCATCCGCTAAGCATAAAGGTTTGAAAGGTGCGGCGGCCTGTTGAGGGGTTTAAGGCATAGACCCATTAGCTGTTGCCGGCAGCAGCGATATAGCGGCAAAGTTGCCGCAATAATAATGCGCTGGCGAAAAGCCAAGCGCGATGAGGGGGAATGCCGTTCATGAGCAGCACCACCATCGACCCAATCCTGAGTGATGCCGCGATGGGGCCGCTTGAGCAGCGGCATATGCAGCACGCCAACTACCGCGCGGTTGCCGGCGAAACCAGCATCACCCGGACGCACAAGCACATAGCCATCGCCAACGGCCTCGGCTGGGGATTCGACGGTATGGATGGGGTGATCTTCGCCTTGGTGTCACCACTGGTCATTCGCGACTTCGCCCTTACCGTGCCGCAATACCGCTCCGGCCTGCAGATCGCGCTGATGGCCAGCATCGTCGGGCTGTATTTCTGGCCGTGGCTGGCCGACCGCTACGGCCGCCGCACCCTGCTCGCCATCAACATCGCGCTGTTTTCGCTGCTGATGCCGGTGGTCGCGCTATCGCCGACCTTCACCGTATTCGTCATCGCCCGGTGCTTCGTCAGCTTCGCGCTGAGCGGCGAATGGGCGCTCGGCTCGATGCTTGTCGCCGAAACCTGGCCGGCCCGGCTGCGCGGCCGCGTGATAAGCATCAGCCGCGGCACCTGGGCGCTGGGCGCCTCGTTCGCCGGCGCGATCACCGGGCTGGTGGCGATGGATTTCGGCTGGCGGGTGGCAGTGATGATCCCCGGCGTGATCGCGCTGCTGGCGATCTATGTCCGCGCCACCTGCCCTGAGTCGCCGTACTGGGTCCGCACCCAGGATCGCAAGGCCGGCATCCGCGACAGCCAGGCCGCCGGGCGGCCAATCAGCGCCGTCGACGTCGCCTGGTATACGAAAGCGGGCAAGGTAGGTGTACGCCAGGTGTTCGCGCCGGACGTGCTGCCTTCCACCCTTGTCGCGCTGTTCATCGCCTGCTGCAGCACCTGCATCTTCGGCACCGTCGGCGGTTGGATGCCGCTCTATCTCGCGAGCGAAAAGCACTGGTCCACGCAGGAGTACAGCCTGTTCTACATCGCCTGGGGCGTCATCGGCTTCTTCGGCCTGGCGACTTCGGGCTGGATCGCCGACAAGATCGGCCGCCGCGCCGGCTTCCTGGTGATGCTGCTGGAGGGCGGCGTGTTCATGACCGCCTGGGTCTATACCGACAACCACCTGCTGCTGTGGATCTTCGGCCTGGCGTGGAGCTTCGGCTTCCTCGGCTTCTGGGGCCCAAGTTCGACCCTGACCGCCGAGATCTTCCCAACCCGCGTCCGCGGCGCCGCCAACGGCGTGGTCTGGGCGATCGCCTACTTTGTCGGCTTCGTGCTGTTCCCCTTTGTCACCATCGGGTTGCAGCAGCGCACCGGATCGTTCGCGATGTCGTTCCTGTGCATCCCGGTGCTGATGGCGTTCATGGCGGTTGGCGTCTGGCTGTGGGTGCCTGAGCACGCCGGAAAGGAGCTGAACGAGATCGCGGTCTAGGGTTGATCTGGTAGAACGAGTGACCTGACGCTTGGGTAGTAAGCGTCAGGATCGCACCATTAGGTATCATCCCCAAAAGCACGTCGGCGCAAGTCGTTGAGTTTCTCCTGGCAGCCGGCGCATTTGGGATCGATCTCGATTTTCTTTGACCAGGCGGCGAACGCGCCTTTCCAGTCCTGGCGCTCGATGGCGATCTGGGTGAGCGTGTCGAATGCCGGGAAGTAACGCGGCTCCTGAGCCAGCGCCTGCCCGATATCGGCGATGGCGCCATCCTTGTCGCCCTGGGCGGCGCGGGCGATGGCGCGGCGGTGCCAGGCCTCGATAAATCCGGGTTCCAGCGCCACCGCGGCATCGAAATCCATCTCCGCCTGACCGGCGGCATCGTTGGCCAGCGCCCGGGAACCGCCGGCCATCAGCAGGTCCACCGCGGCCGATCTCGATTGCAGCCAGAGCTGTTCCACCCGCTGCTCGATCGGCACGGCGGCATCCTCATCGGGTGCCGCGCGCAACGCGGTCAGCAGGATGTCAAGCTGGGCCTTGCGGTCCGGCGGGGCCTTGGTGTCCGCCGGCTGGGCAACAGCGGATACGGTAAATAGCAGGCTGAGGACGATCGCGAGACGCATTCGCGCAGGTTCTGCCCGGATCGGCATCCGGTGCAAGCCTTTAACCAGGTGATTTCGGTGTTGTGAGCGCCGCCGGCTTCGGCCCGCCGGCCATCCAGTCCAGCAGCTCGATGGTGTGCACGATCGGCATGCCGCCGCCGGCGAGCTGGGTGATGCAGCCGATGTTGCCGGCGGCGATCAGGTCCGGCTTTGTCGCCGCGAGATTGCCAAGCTTGCGTTCCCGCAGGCGACTGGCGATTTCGGGTTGCAGCAGGTTGTAGGTGCCGGCCGAGCCGCAGCAGAGGTGGGGTTCGGCGGGGTCCTTGACAGTGAAGCCGGCCTTGCGCAGCAGGGTCTTGGGTTCGGCGGT
>JANXRT010000070.1 GCA_025356735.1 Acetobacteraceae bacterium
TGGAGGATGAGGAGGCGTGGCCGAACAGCCATGGCTTGGCCTGCCGCAGGCGTGACATCACCGACCCGGCGCCCTCGACCTCGCCGGCGGCGGAGAGTTTTACCGTCGTGTAGTCCACGAGTTTGAGGCCATCGAGATCGACCATCCCGGCTAGGATGGCCTGGGCCTTCATCTCGGCGCGGATCAACCGCGCCTCGGTGTCGGCGATGCTGGCGGCAAGCTGGATTTCCAGGGCGTCGGCCCGGGCGCGGAGTTCGGCCAGCGGGTCTGGCGTCGCGACGGTCGTTTCATTTGCTGGGTTCATCGGCCCTTCCTGGGGTTGCTGCGGTTGGAGGCGGCGATGCGCGCCAGCTCGGCCGGCACGTCCTCGATGTCGTAGGTGTCGGCGAGCGACTTCACGGCGGTTTCGCGCGAGATCTGGCCGGCGCTCGAAAGCGTGGCGAGGGTTTGCGCGTCGTGCTGGCGATCCTCGGCGGTCGGCGCGTACCAGCGCGGCCATTTCAGGGTGAGCCGGACGGTGGGATCGAGGGCTGCGATTTCGGTGCCGAAGACCTGCAGCCGGTAGAGGCCGGAGGCACGCATCACCATGCGGGCCAGTTGCAGCAGGGCGATCTCGCCGTAGCTGACGCGGAGATTGTCAGCGAGCCAGATCAGGCCCTGATTCATCAGCTCGAGTGCGCGGCCGGATTGGGCCGAGGTCAGGCGGTCGGCACTGGCGCGGTTGCCGTGAACGGATTCAAGGGCGAATTCACGCAGGGTACGGACATATTCGATGACGGCGGCGGAGGCGGTGCCGCCGATCTCAAGCAGCTTGGCGTCGCCCTTTTCGCTGACGACGAGAGCGTTGCCCGCACCCTTGACGATTTCGGAGTCGGCGCTGGCCGGTTCCTTGATGAGCAAGGTGGGATCGGAGCTGTATTTGAGGCCACGGCCGGCCTGGCTGAGCTGATAGTCGATTTCTATTTGTGTTTCGACGGCAGCACGGAAGGTGCTGGCGCCGTCCGCAGGATCGCCGGTGACAGACAGGCCTGGCAGGTTGCGTATCCAGACGATCGGAACGAAGCCAAGCTTATGGACCGTGGTGCGGGTTGGATCGACTTGCGGCGGTGTGTTCGATCCGACGGGATACGGCAAAAACCAGGTTTCCGATTTGGCATCCCATGTGCGGATGAACCAGTATTCCTGGGCGGGATCGGCAATTTCATAGCCGGCGGCGGCGAGAAAGGAACCTTTTACCTTGTAGCGCTCGGTGACGCTGGCGAGGGTGTCCGGAGCCTCGGGGTCCCAGGAGGGTGTAAGCCAGGTGGTGTCGAGAACGTCAAAGAACAGACGGCCGCGCAGGACGCGCATCAGGATGGCGATGGATCCGACCGAGCCGCGCAGCGCCGCGTCGGTCATGACTTGGTTGAGGCGGCTTTCCTTGACGATGTCGGCGAGTGTCGAGCGGACAGACCGGTTGGCGCAGTCGATGGTTGGGAAATGGCCTTCGCTGAACAACAGGGAGACGCTGTCCTCGACCACGATCCGGCATAGGGCGTAGCGCACCGAGGGGCGGCGATTGCGCAGCGGGATGTACTCGCCGCCGGCACCGCGTTCCTCGTGAAACTGGTTGGGCAGGACGTCGTAGAGCGTGCCGGCAAGAACGCGTTGCAGAAGGTCAAGAGTACGGGCGCGCGGCGGGTAATCCCGGTCCTGCGGGATCAGGCTGGAGATCGTTTCGAACATGGATGTCCCTTGTCGAGGATGCCGCTTGTCGAGGCGGGAGCACCGAATCTCCGGCGCGAGCCGGCGCTATCGGGCGAGGAAGGGTATGGTCAGCCGGCGGGACGGCGGCGCGAGATCGATCAGGGTGGCGAAGGCACGCGACAGCGCATCGACTTGGTCGTCCTTGGTGCCGTTGGGAAATTCCCGCAGTTCGTCGAGGAAGGCCTGATTCCAGCTGGCGCGAAGCAGGGCGACGTTGCCGGCTTCGAGCTGGGAGGCAATCGGAGTGGCACGGGTGAGCTTGGAGCCTGTCTCAGCGGTGACGATGACGTGGTGACCGGCAAGCTGGGCTACGAGATAGGTTGCGACGAAGCCGCCCGCGGAGCCGGGATCTTTCGGCAACGAGATCGTGACGGTGCGGCCATCGAGTTTTGCCGTCTGCAGAATCAGGTCCTTGACCTCGTGCAGGCCACCGCGGAGGCGGGTTATGTCGGTCACGGTGAAGCGCTGATCTGCGTCGCGGTGGAGCTTCAAGCCAACGGTGTAGTCGGGGTTGTTCGAAGCGAGCTTGGCGGTACCCGCGAGATCCCAGGCGCGGACCGATTGGCCGCCGCCCGGACAAACATCAAGCATGGCAACGTGCCTGAAGGTGAACAGGGCGCCTTCTGGCGGTCTTGGTGTCTGTTGATACATCGCCGACCAGACACGTTCGCCGACCGTCAGGCGCTTGTGTTCCAGGGCCTCGGCGGATTCCCATTCGGGCCACAGGGGTGCGCCCTCGGGGCGGTCGAGCGGGTCTTCGGCTTCGGCGAGAGCCGGCAATCGGAGTGTGCGCCACTGGGCTCCGTGGCGGTCGAGCAGACGGCCGCCCAGGTCGTCCTCATGCCATCGGGTCATGATCAGCACGATACGGCCGCCTGGCTTGAGCCGGGTGGTGAGGTCGGAGCGATACCAGTTCCACACGAGCTCGCGGAATACCGCGCTGTCAGCTTCGGCATGCGATTTTATCGGATCGTCGATGATCGCCAGATCGGCGCGACGGCCGGTGATCGGGCCGCGGATGCCGGCTGCGAAATATTCGCCACCGCCGGAGGTACTCCAGCGGCCGGCTGAGCGGTTGTCGGCTGACAACGTGTAGCCAAGTCGCGAGCCATGTTCATTCACCAGTTCCCGGACCTGGCGGCCGAAGTGCTTGGCCAGATCGGCGGTGTGGGAGGCGGCGATGACGGAGCTGCCGGGGTGCTGGGTGAACCACCAAGCCGGGAACAGGATCGAGGCATAGGTCGATTTGGCGGATCCGGGTGGAAGCAGCAGCAAGAGACGCTGGGTTTCACCGGTGGCAATCTGTTCAAGTTCGGCAATGAGCCGGTAATGGTGGAAAGCCGGAACCTGGTTGCGCGAAGACAGTGCGAGCTTAGCCCAATCGGTCAGGCGTGCCCGTATCGCCTGACGGGTGTTCTGCTCCTGGAGCAGAAGCGGCCAAGTGAAGGGCAAGCTCTTCATCGGTCAGCTGGTGTGCTTCCATTGTGGGAGTTACGGTTTTGTCAGTGCGGGTTCGTCTGGCATGCACGTAGGGCACGGCGATGCGGGCCAGGGCAGTGGCGGCCGCAGCCTCACCTGCTGTCCATTTCTGCCGCATCGTGGCAAGCAGAATGGCAAGCGGCGTGATCGGACGCTTCATGATGCCGATTGGGGACGGTGCGGAGCGGCAGGCGGCGTTGCGCGCGTTCCGGCACCATGAGTGAAGTTATACCGGAAACCGGGGCAGATGGGCAAGGGAAAAGTTCCTTTTCAAAGATTTTTTTCTTATATCGTCGCGGCGGGCATTTTGCTCCCGGGTATTGGTTGTGGGACGAGCGATCCTGCCTTGATCTTGCAGTCGGG
>JANXRT010000071.1 GCA_025356735.1 Acetobacteraceae bacterium
TGGGCCAGCCGCGACGCGTTCGGCGCCTCGCTGCTGGCCGTCACCGACGAGCTGTCGGCGCCAAGCGACCGCGAAATCCGCATCCGGCTGAAGAAGCCGTTCCCGGCCTTGCCGCTGGCCCTCGGCCGCGGCAGCAACACCATGCTGCCGGTGATGCCTGAGCGGCTGGCCAGCACCCCCGGCTCGCGCCAGGTCACCGAGATGGTCGGCAGCGGCCCCTACCGGTTCATGGCCGGCGAACGCGTCGCCGGCTCGCGCGCCGCCTACCAGCGCTTCGATGGCTACGTCCCCCGTACCTCCGGCACCTCCAGCTTCACCGCCGGGCCAAAGGTCGGAAACATCGAGCGGATCGAGTGGCACATCATCCCCGATGCCGCCACCGCCGCGGCCGCGTTGCAGGCCGGCGAGGTCGATTGGTGGGAGCAGCCGACCGCCGACCTGCTGCCGCTGCTGCGCAAGAACCCCGCGATCACCACCGAGATCATCGATCGCGCCGGCAACATCGGCTTCCTGCGCGTCAACAGCCTGTATCCGCCGTTCGACAACCCGGCCATCAAGCACGCGCTGCTCGGCGCCATCAACCAGGCCGACTTCATGCAGGCCGTGGTCGGAACCGATGCCGCCATGTGGCACACGCCGGCCGGCGTCTTCACCCCCGGCACGCCGCTCGAAACCAACGCCGCGATGGAGGTGTTCTCCGCCACACCCGACTACGACCGCGTCAAGCGCGACCTCGCCGCCGCCGGCTACAAAGGCGAAAAGGTCGTTTTCATCGCCGCCACCGACTTTCCGGCGATCAACGCGCTGTGCGAGGTCAGCGGCGACATGTTCCGCCGCGCGGGCTTCAACCTCGATTACCAGGCGATGGACTGGGGCACCGTGACAACCCGCCGCAACAATCAGGACACGCCGGATAAGGGCGGCTGGAACGCCCACTGCACCTACACCGCCGGCTACGACCTGCTCAACCCAGGCTCGAACCCGTCCCTCAATGCCATCGGCCGCCCCGGCTTCGTCGGCTGGCCAACCAACCCGAAACTCGCCGCACTCCGAACCAGCTGGTTCGACGCGCCCGACCTTGCCGCCCAGCAGGCGATCGCCGGCCCCATCCAAACCGAGTTCATGCGCGATCCGCCCTACATCCCGCTTGGCCAGTTCTTTCAGGCCACGGCCTATCGCCGTAACGTCACCGGCATTCCCCGCGGCGCCTTCGCGTTGTTCTGGAATGTGCGAATGGCTTGATCTGTGATAACGCCGTAGGCAGTAAGCAAGGCGGGGCTCCGCCCTCGACCCGCCAAGGGGCAGTCGCCCCTTGGAACCCCTCTACTTAACGGATGCGCTCCCGGGCGCTTCCCGGGCGGGGTCAGGGGCAGAGCCCCAGCCTTTCTTCTGCCTGCGGCGCCAGCCATCAAGAAAGTCAAAACGTGGAACGTCTTCAGAACAAGGTTGCGGTCATCACGGGCGGTTGCTCCGGCATCGGGTTGGCGACGACGGAGCTGTTCCTGGCGGAGGGTGCCAGCGTTCTGGTGGCCGACGTTCAGGACGATCGCGGTGCCGAGCTGGAGGCGCGGTTTCAGGGGCGGGTGAAGTTCCGCCACTGCGACGTGACGTCCGAGGCGGATATCGCCGGCGCCATGCAGGCGGCGGTGGACCATTTCTCCGGGCTCGACCTGCTGTTCAACAATGCCGGCGCCGGTGGCTCGCCCCTCATGCTGGAGGAGATGACCGGCGAGGCGTGGGACCGCACGCAGTCGCTGTTGCTGCGGTCGGTGGCGCTGGGCATGCGCTATGCCATTCCGCACATGCGGGCGCGGGGCGGCGGGGCGATCGTCAACACCGCCTCGATCGCCGGCTTGCAGGCGGGGTTCGCGCGCATCGCCTATTCGGTGGCGAAGGCCGGCGTGATCCATCTGACCAAGACCGCGGCGGCCGAGCTGGCGCGCTACAACATCCGGGTTAACGCGATCTGCCCGGGCTACATCCTCACGTCGATCTTCACCGCCAGCACCGGCATTTCCGGCGCGGCGGCGGATGGCGCCAACGCCGCGCTGCGCCAGATCGCGCCGCACGCGCAGCCGATCCACGCCGCCGGCTCGCCCGAGCACATCGCTCGCGCCTGCCTGTACCTTATTTGCCCGGAAGCCGAGTTCGTCACTGGCACCCACCTCGTCGTCGATGGCGGCATGACCATCGGTCCGCGCAGCTCATGGGACCCGGAGGCGCCGTCCGCGATCCGCGACGTGCTGGTCAAGGCCCGCGCGTCCTCAACGCCAGCTGTCTGAACAGGAAATTGCCATGAGCGAAACCCGCGACGCCTCGCCCAGGGCGAAGACCCCGGTGCCCACCGGCCTGGCCCTGTCGGCGCTCAATCCGGTGTTCCGGGAACGTCCGCACGAAATCCTCGACGTGCTTCGCGCCGAGGAGCCGGTGCACAAGGACCGCCAGTTCGATCGCGTCGTGCTGACCCGCTATGAGGATGTTTCCACGGTAGTCGGCGACCGTTCAATGCAGGTCGATCCGCGCAAGTCCCGGCCCGGATCGTTCGCTCGCATCGCGCAGAACGTCGACGAAAACTACCGGCCGTCGATGCTGAACATGGACGATCCGGACCATAAGCGCCTGCGCGGCCTGGTCACCCAGGGCTTCAACCTGCGCTCGGTCGAGGCAATGCGGCCGCGCATCGAGGCGATCGCCAACACCCTGATGGACGAGCTTGCGACCAAGCCCGGCTTCGATGTCATCGAGGACTATGCCGGACCGCTGCCGACCATCGTCATCGCCGAGATGTTGGGCATCGACCCTGCCGACCAGAAGGATTTCAAGCGCTGGTCGGACGAGCTGGTTCACAGCTTCAACCCGATCCGCACGCCCGAGCAGACCGCCAGCCTGCTGCACGCGCAGAAAAGCCTGCATGACTACCTGCTCGGCGTCGTCAATGACCGCCGCATCAATCGCGGCAGCGACTTGGTCAGCCTGCTGGTCGCCGCCCACCAGGATGGCGAGAAGCTGAGTGAGGCTGAAATCGTCAGCACGGTCAATTTGCTGCTCGCCGCCGGCAACATCACCACGACCGACCTTATCGGCAACGGCGTGCTGGCCTTGCTGCGCAATCCGGATCAGCTGGAGAAACTGCGCCAGCGCCCGGACCTGGCACGCAACGCGGTCGAGGAAATGCTGCGCTTCGATCCGCCGGTCGCCTCCACCGGCCGCACCCCGCCCGCGTCCATCACGCTCGGCGGCGTCGAGATCGCGGCCGGCCAGTCGATGAACTGCTCGATCCTGGCCGCCAACCACGATCCGGCGATCCATCAGAACCCCGATCGGTTCGATATCGAGCGTGCCGACACCCGCCACTTCGCCTTCGGCGGCGGCGCGCATTTCTGCCTTGGCGCGCCATTGGCCCGGGCCGAGGCGCAGATCGCCATCCCGATGCTGTTCGCCCGGTTCCCCAAGCTGCGGCTTGACCCCGCGCACAGCCTGGAACACAAGCCGGCGCCGGTGTTCAACGGGTTGAAGGACCTTTGGGTGCGGGTGGACTAAGGAAGGCTAGGCTCTGCCCAGACCCGCAAAGGGGCAGTCGCCCCTTTGAACCCCTCTACTAAGTTAGGCGCCCCGGGGCGCACCCCCGGCGGGGTTTGGGGCGGAGCCCCATCCTTTCTTGCCTACGGCGTTGCTGAAAGCCCGAACGGGCGCGAAGACAATCTGGGAAGAAAACACCATGCGTTCACGGCTGCACCGAGGTTTTGTTCTGGCCTGCGGATTGTCTTTTTTGTTCGCCGCTCCGGCGTTCGCCCAAAAGAAGGGCGGCAGCGTGACGATGGGGCTGGAGCTGGATATTCCGGGTTTCGATCCGCTCAAGGTCGGCGTGTTCGACACGTCGGCCGAGTCCGCGGCGGCGTTGATTTTCGACACCTTGACGACGCTGGATGACAAGGGCGCCGCGGCACCGAAGCTGGCAATGTCCTGGGAACATTCCGAGGATTACAAGACCTGGACGTTCAAGCTGCGTCCGGACGTCAAATTCCATGATGGCAGCCCGTTCAACGCGCAGGCGGTGAAATGGAATTTCGATCGGCAGAAGGACCCGGCCAACAAGTGCCGGTGCGCGTTCTATATCGCGGCCATTCTGGGGGTTGACGCGCCGGACGATCTTACCGTGATCTATCGCCTGGCCAACCCGGCGGCGATGCTGCCGGAAACGCTTAGCTTGCCCAGCGCCAACAACGCGATCCAGTCACCGACCGCGATCCAGGCCAAGGGCGACGATTACAACCGCAACCCGGTCGGCACCGGACCTTTCGTTTTGAAGTCCTGGGCCGCGGGCGACCGCATGGTGGTGGAGCGCAACCCGAACTACTGGAATCCCGGTCATCCCTACCTTGACCGTGTGGTGCTGAAGCCGTTGCCGGACGCCCAGGCGCGGTTCGCCAGCCTGCAATCGGGTGGCGCCGACATCGTCTGGGACGACGAGTTCGATGCCGACAACATCAAGAAGGCGCAGGGCGACAAGGCGCTCACGGTGCACAAATATGTTGGCTCCGGCTCGGGCGTCTATGCCGTCAACACCAAGGTGGCGCCGTTCGACGATATACGCGTGCGCCAGGCGATCGTCATGGCGCTGGACCGGCCGCGCATGTCGCAGGCGCTGTTCGGCGGCCTGGCAATCCCCGCCACCAACGCTTACGGCGACGGTTCATGGGTGAAGTGCACCGACGATGGCGCGCTACCCTACGATCCGGCGAAGGCCCGCGCGTTGTTGGCCGATTACGGCAAGCCGGTCGAGAACAAGATGATCGTCACCGCCACGCCGCGCGGCCGCACGATCGGGCAGGTGTATCAGCAGCTTTGGAAAGCCATCGGCGCCAACGTCGAGATCGAGCAGGTCGATCAGGCGACCATCCCGCCGCGCGCCTTCATGCGCCAGTTCCAGATGACGCCGTGGCGGATCATCGACCTGGCCGACCCCGACGTGCAGATGTACGCCAACTTCCACACTGGCAGCCCGGTCGCGCTAGCGAACTATTCCGATCCGGAACTCGACCGGCTGCTGGAACACGCCCGCGCCGATGTGGACCGCACCGAGCGGGCGCGCGACTACTGCGCCGTCTCGCGGTTGGTCAACCATGAGGCGATCTGGATCTTCACCTTCCAGAACGCCTACTACGCCATCGCCACCGCCAAGCTGAAGGGGTTGCGCAAGCAGTACAGCGGCGTCATCGACGTGTCCGGAAGCTGGCTGGAGTAGCGCGTGGCCGGCTTCCTGTCGCGCCGGCTGCTTGGCCTGCTGCCGGTGCTGCTCGCGGTCTCGTTGCTGACTTTCGCGATCGCCTCGCTGCTGCCGGGCGACCTCGCCTACGTCGTGCTTGGCGACCAGGCGACGCCGGAGAACGTCGCCGCTTTGCGTCACGACATGGGCCTCGACCAGCCGATCGCCTGGCGCTACCTGCTGTGGCTCGGCCACGTGCTGGAGGGCGACCTCGGCCGGTCGTTCCGCACTGGCCAAACGGTGCTGACCGCCGTCACCGAGCGGCTGCCGGTGTCGCTCCAGTTGATGGTGGTGGCCGAGGCGATCGGCCTGCTGATCGGCATACCGATCGCCATCCTGTGCGCCGTGCGGGCCGGCGGCGCGTTCGACCGGTTCATGACCGGCACGGCGTTTAGCATGCTGTCGGTGCCGTCGTTCCTATCGGCGATCCTGCTGATCTATCTGTTCGCGGTGGAGCTGCACTGGCTGCCCGCCACCGGCTACACGCCGTTCCTTGAAGACCCGATCGACAATCTTCGCGGCTTCCTGCTGCCGGCCTTCACCCTGGCGCTTGGCGAGTGGCCGGTGCTGATGCGCGTGCTGCGCTCCGACATGATCGCGACCTTGCAGGAGGACTACATCGCGATGGCCAAGGCCAAAGGCCTGCGTCCGGCGCGCATCCTGTGGGTGCACGCGCTGAAACCCTCTTCCCTGACCCTCGTCACCGTCACCGGCATCAACATCGGCCGGCTGATCGGCGGCGCGGTCATCGTCGAATCGATCTTCGCGCTGCCCGGCCTCGGCCGGCTGCTGATCAACGCGATCTACACGCGCGACCTGATTATCCTCCAAGGCGTCGTGCTGCTGGTCGCCACCGGCTTCGTGCTGATGAACTTCCTCGTTGACATGATGTACGCGGCGCTCGACCCGAGGATTCGCCATGGCCGTGCTTGACGCCACGCTTGACACCGGCCTGATCGCGGTTCCAGCCGCCGAACCCGCGACCAGCCGAACCCGGCGCCGCGCCGGCACGCTGTTCTGGATCGCGCTGGCCTGGATTGGCCTGGTCGTCGTTGCCGCCGCCGTCGCCAACTTGCTGCCGATCCCGAGCCCGACCGACATCGACATGCTCGGCCGCCGCGCCGGGCCCAGCGGCGAACACTGGCTCGGTACCGACGGCCTCGGCCGCGACGAATTCTCCCGGCTGCTGTTCGGCGCCCGCATCTCGCTCGGCGTCGGCGTCCTGGCCCCCATCATCGGCCTCGCTTTCGGCGGCACGCTTGGCATGCTCGCCGGCTACTTCCGCGGCAGGTTCGAAACCTTGGTCGCCGGCGGAGTCGACGTCGTGCTTGCCTTTCCGCCCCTGGTGCTCGCGATGGCCGTCACCGCCTATCTCGGCCAGTCCATACCGAACCTCATCCTGGTGCTCGGCTTCCTTGGCATCCCCGCCTTCACCCGCGTGGCGCGCGCCGCAACCCTCAGCCTCACGCCACGCGAGTTCGTCACCGCCGCCCGGGCCATCGGCGCCAGCCACGCCCGCATCCTGCTGCGCGAGCTGCTGCCCAACGTCGCATTGCCGCTGATGGCGTTCTTCCTGCTCGGCGTCGCCGTCACCATCGTCGTCGAAGGCGCCCTCAGCTTCCTCGGCCTTGGCGTGCCCCCACCCGCGCCCAGCTGGGGCATCATGATAGGCGAAGGCCGCGAAAGCCTGGACGTTGCCCCGATGCTCGCGTTCCTCCCAGCCATCGCCATGTTCCTGACCGTGCTGGCCTTCAACCTGATCGGCGACACGTTGCGCGCACTTACCGACCCCCGGCCGGGCGCGTTGTGATGCGGCTTGCCGAAGGCAGTAAGCAAGGTTGGGCTCTGCCCAAACCCGCCAAGGGGCAAGTCGCCCCTTGTGACCCCTATGCTTAAGGTAAGGCCCACCGGGGGGCTGCCCCGGCGGGGTTTGGGGCAGAGCCCCATGCTTTTCCTTGCCTGCGGCGCTTAGCTTGAGTCTTCTCTCCCTTGAAGGTCTGACGGTCGACCTGCCCACCCCGCGCGGGAACCTGAGGGCGGTGGATGGGGTGGACCTGGCGTTGGCGGCGGGTCAGACGCTGGGCATTGTCGGCGAGTCCGGCTGCGGCAAGACGATGCTGTCGCGGGCGATTCTGCAGCTGTTGCCGAAGCGGGCGCGGGTTGGCGGGCGGGTGATGTTCGAGGGCCAGGATATCTCGAAGCTGCGGCCCGATGCGTTGCGCCGGTTGCGGGGGCCGGCACTGGCGGTGGTTTTCCAGGACCCGATGACCTCGCTTAATCCGGTGCTGACGATCGGCACGCAGCTGGTCGAGACGTTGCAGGCGCATCTGGCGGTGGATGGGCGGGAGGCGGTTCGGCGGGGTGTCGAGTTGCTGGCGGCGGTCGGGATACCGGCGCCGGAGCAGCGGATGGGGCAGTATCCGCACCAGCTTTCGGGCGGGATGCGGCAGCGCGTGGCGATTGCCATTGCGTTGTCGTGCGAGCCTCGGCTGTTGATCGCCGACGAGCCGACGACGGCGTTGGACGTGACGGTTCAGGCCCAGATACTGGACCTGCTGGCGCGCGAGACGCGGCGGCGGCACATGGCGATGATCCTGATCACGCACGATCTGGGGGTTGTGGCCGGGCGGACGGACGAGGTCGCGGTGATGTATGCCGGCCGGATCGTCGAGCGGGCGCCAACGCGGGCTTTGTTCCACGGGCCGCGGATGCCGTACACCGAGGCGTTGCTGGCGGCAATTCCCAAGCTGGACTCGGCCCCGCACACGCGGCTGCCGACGATCGAGGGGCGGCCGCCGGACCCGACGCGGCGGATGCCGGGCTGCGCCTTCGCGCCGCGTTGCCGCTATGCGGAGGGCGATTGCGTGGTTGGGAAGCCGGGGTTGGGACCGGTGGATGCCGGCCATGAATTCGCCTGCTGGCATCCGCGATGAGTGCGCCGTTGCTCGAGGTGTCTGATCTTGTTGTCGAATACAGGGTCGGCGGCCGGATCGTGCACGCTGTGTCGGGTGTCAGTTTAGGCGTGCGCCGCGGCGAGACGCTGGGGCTGGTCGGCGAGTCCGGCTGCGGCAAGTCCACCTTGGGGCGGGCGGTGCTGCAACTGACGCGCTCGACCGGAGGCGAGATACGCTTTGACGGCCACAGCCTGACCGCGATGCGCGGCGAGACGCTGCGAAAGATGCGTCAACGAGTACAACTGATTTTCCAGGACCCGATCGCCTCGCTCAACCCGCGCCGGCGCACGGGGGACATCATCGCCGAACCGCTGATCGTCGCCGGCGTGCGAAGCCGGGCCGAGCGCGACCGGCGGGTAAGGGCGGTGATGGAGGCGGTCGGGCTTGACCCCGACACGGTGATGAACCGGCTGCCGAGCGAGTTCTCCGGCGGTCAGTGCCAGCGCATCAGCATCGCCCGCGCGCTGGTGCTGGAGCCGGAGTTCATCGTCTGCGACGAGCCGGTATCGGCGCTGGACGTTTCCATCCGCGCTCAGATCCTCAATCTGCTGGAGGACATGAAGAACCGCTACGGGTTGACCTTGCTGTTCATCGCGCACGACCTGGCGGTGGTGCGCGCGGTCAGCGACCGGGTGGCGGTGATGTATCTTGGCCGGCTGTGCGAGGTGGCACCGACCGACGCGCTGTTCGTGCGCCCGGCGCACCCCTATTCCCGGCTGCTGCTGGACGCAATTCCAATGCCCGACCCGGATATCCGCCCGATCGAGGGCGTCGCGGTGGGCGAGCCGCCGTCGCCGATCGCGCCGCCCTCCGGCTGCCGGTTCCGCACACGCTGCCCACGCGCCGATGCGATCTGCGCCAGCGAGATGCCCGAGCTACGGCTTCTGGCGCCGGAGCAATACGTCGCCTGCCATCACCCGCTGACGGGTTCATAGGTGCGCGGCTCGGTGGCTTTGGCGAAGAAGCGGTTTTCGGGGCGCTTCAGGCCCAGGTTTTCGCGCAAGGTGGCGCCCTCGTAGTCGGTGCGGAACAGTCCTCGGCGTTGCAGTTCCGGCACGACATGATCGACGAAATCGTCCAGTCCGGCGGGCAGAAACGGGAACATGATGTTGAACCCATCGCAGCCCTCGCCAGTCAGCCACGCCTCCATTTCGTCGGCGATCATCTTCGGCGTGCCGACCATCGCCAAGCCGCCATAGCCGCCAAGCCGCTGCGCCAATTGCCGCACGGTGAGGTTTTCACGCGCAGCCAGCGCGATCGTGCGCTCCCGGCCGCTCTTGCTGGCGTTGCTCTCGGGGATTTCGGGCAGCGGCGCATCCGGATCGAAGCCAGAGGCATCGGTGCCGAGCGCGATCGACAACGAGGCGATGGCGCTGTCGTAATGCACCAGGCTGTCGAGCAGCGCGCGCTTTTCCCGCGCCTCCTCGGCCGTGGCGCCGACCACGACGAAGCAGCCGGGCATGATCTTGAGCTCGTCGCGCGACCGGCCATAGCGCTCCATGCGCGATTTCACGTCGGCGTAGAATTTCTGGCCCTCAGCCAGCGTCGCCTGGCCGGTGAACACCGCCTCGGCGGTTTCTGCGGCGATCTGGCGCCCGGCCTCGGACGATCCCGCCTGCACGATCACCGGCCAGCCCTGCACCGGGCGGGCGATGTTGAGCGGCCCGCGCACAGACAGTTCCGGCCCGCGATGGTTCAGCACATGCATCCGCGCCGGATCGAAAAACACGCCTGCTTCGACATCGCGAATGAACGCATCGTCGGCCCAGCTGTCCCACAGCCCGGTGACGACCTCGAAGAACTCCCGTGCCCGCTCATAGCGCTCGCCATGCGCCAGATGCTCCTCCCGCCCGAAGTTCAGCGCGACGTCGGGGTTGGATGTGGTGACCAGGTTCCACCCGGCCCGGCCGTTGCTGATATGGTCGAGGGAGGCGAACTGCCGCGCGACATGGAACGGCTCGCCATAGGTGGTGGAGGCGGTGGCGATCAGCCCGATATGATCCGTGACGGCGGCCAAGGCGGCAAGCAAGGTCATCGGCTCGAACGAGGGCGTGGTGGCGCTGCGCTTCAACCCGTCGATCGGCATGTTGAGCACGGCCAGGTGGTCGGCCAGGAACAACGCATCGAACTTTCCGGCTTCCAGCTTCCGGGCGAAGCGCTTGTAGTGGGGAAAGCTGAAGTTGGCATCTGGGAAGGCGCCGGGATATCGCCACGCGCCGGTGTGCAGGCTGACCGGCCGCAAGAAGGCGCCTAGGCGAAGCTGGCGTTGGGGGGTCATGGGTTGCTCCTTTGCCGCGGCACACACGTAAGCCAGGAAGGCCAGGGGTTCCACCCCTGGACCCCGCTCAAGGCAAGCCTTGAGAATCCACTACCTGGTTTACTGGCGTCCCCGGCGGGATTCGAACCCACGGCCCCCAGATTAGGAATCTGGTGCTCTATCCGGCTGAGCTACGGAGACCGCCTGGCCCTGATATAGCCTGCCCGTCCGCGTGCGTCAGCCCTTGATGATGCGGTGCGCCAACCCGGCTATGCCGCCACCAGCGTTGGCTGCTCATGGAACTCGTCCTCGGTCACGCCGTAGATTTCGAACACCCGCTGGGCGGTAAGGTCGCGGGCAGAACCGTCGAACACGATGCGGCCGGCGGCGAGTGCCACGATCCGGTCGCAATAGGCACGCGCGGTGTCGAGGTGGTGCAGGTTGCACAGAACCGTTAGCCCGTCCTCCCGGTTGACCCGGCGTAGGGCGTCCATCACCAGCCGGGCGTTGTGGGGATCGAGGCTGGCGATCGGCTCGTCGGCCAACAGAATGCGCGGTTCCTGAAGCAGCGCGCGGCAGATCGCGACGCGTTGCTGCTGGCCGCCCGACAGGGTGCCGGCGCGCTGCAGCGCGGTCTCGGCCAGGCCGAACCGGTCGAGAGCGCGGATGGCCATGGCGCGCTCCGCTTCGGTGAACAGTCCGAACAGCGAGGACAAGGTGCCGCGATGGTTGAGCCGGCCGATCAGCGCGTTGGTCAGCACGTCGAGCCGCGGCACCAGGTGGAACTGCTGGAAGATCATCGCGCATTCGGTGCGCCAGTCGCGCAGCGCCTTGCCGCGCAGCGCGGTAACCTCGGTGTCGCCGAACCGGATCAATCCCGCGGTCGGCTGTTGCAGCCGGTTGATCATTCGCAGCAGGGTGGATTTGCCGGCGCCCGACCGGCCGATCACCCCCAGCATCTGCCCGGCGGGGATGTCGAGGTCGAGCGCATCGACAGCGACGGTGGCACCGAACCGGCAGGTCAGCGCCCTAAGTTCGAGCCCAGGCATTGTCGGCTTGGCGTGGTCCGGCATTCCGGTCCCTTTGAACAGGCGGTGATGGAGACCTGTACGTACTGCCAACCTTATGCAAGCAAATGATGATTGGATGACAGGCCGTGGACCCGGCCCACGCGACGGTGCAAGCTGCCGGCTTACCGACAGGGACAGGCGCCATGATCGTCGATCTTCGCATCTACACCATCAAGGCCGGCCGCATGGCCGATTTCGTCGCCTGCTACAAGGAGTTCGGCTGGGCCACCCAGTCGCGCATCCTTGGCAACTGCGTCGGCTGGTACACTACCATCGAGGGCGAGCTGAACACCGTCGTGCACATGTGGGGCTATGCCAACCAGGCCGATCGCGAGACCCGCCGGGCGGCAATGGCGGCGGACCCGGATTGGAAGATCTACGTCGGTAAAACCGCCGAGATGGGCCTGCTGGTGAAGATGGAGAACCGCATCCTGTCGCCGGCTTCGTTCTCGCCCCAGTAAACAAGGTTGGGCTCTCCCTCCGCGGGCATTCCAACTGCCGAAGGCGGCAGTCGGAACCTTTGCCCGCTACGCCCAAACCCGCCAGGGGAAGCGCCCCTGGACGCGCCTTACTTAAGTATGGCGCTCCGGGGCGCTACCCCGGCGGGGTTTGGGGCAGAGCCCCATGCTTCCCTTGCCTGCGGCGCTTCATCAAGCGCGAACGAAGCCGCCATCAACTCCTTCGTATAGGCTTCGACCGGGTTGCCGAAGACTGCCTCGGCGGTTCCCGCCTCGACGATGCGGCCGGCTCGCAGCA
>JANXRT010000165.1 GCA_025356735.1 Acetobacteraceae bacterium
CTGGCGGACCCGCTCACGAGAGACGCCCCAGCGCTGGCCGAGCTCCTCCAGGGTGCGCGGTGATTTGGCGCGGCGTGGCCAGTCCAGGCCGAAGAGCGCGGGACCAAGGCCGGGCCGGCGGGGCACGAGAACGCAGGTGACGGTGGTCCCGCTTCCGGTGGCTCCGCGGCCGTATCCGGATGAAGCACTGTCCTCGTGGGTTCGGCGGATCGCCGCCCGCTATGACCTGGAGCCAGACAACCTGGTCCGGCACATACTTGGGCAGCGTTCGCTGGCCTTGGGTCGGGTTGGGCGGCTCGACAGCCGTGCCGATCCGGAGCTCGAAAGTGCCCTGGCCGACGCGGCCCGCATGGATATCACCAGGATCCGACGCCAGCGCATCGTCACAGATGACGGCGCGGCAGGGTGGTGGCATCGGGCCCGGCCGGCATGGTGCCCGCAATGCGTTCGCGACGATCTGCAACGACACGGCGAAACCTATGAGCGCGCGAGCTGGCGTCTGGGCTGCTGTGTGCTCTGCCCTGCGCACGGGCGTCCCCTTGAGGACAGGTGTCGTCGCTGCCTGGCGGAAGCCGGATGCCGCTTTCGTGGCGGGGATGGACGCGTCAGGCTGATGTGCGACAGATGCGCCAGCCCTGCTGAGCTGAGCCTCGACCCGGAAGCCGACGGAAGTGCCGATCGCGAGGGCGCCTTCGGAATCCGCTTCACTCCCGACCTCACGGCCTTGACGGCCTGCCTGCAAGGCGACCTGCAAGCCGCTTTTCGAGATCGGGCGCTGCCCTGCAAACGGTGGCCAGTCGGGACGGCTGCGGGACTGATCGTCGTGGTCCGCGACCTGACGGAGAGCCTCATCTGGTTCATCGGCACCCGGATCGACGTGCCGATCGATTGGCAGCCGATAGCCGGCGAACGCGGTGCCATGCGCCTTGTAAAGGGGCCGATCACCCCCGCCGCACTAAGGGTTTATGGTGCGCGTGGGGCGCCTGCCATCATCGCCGCGCTGCTCGAGGCCCCATCACCGGATGGCCCCCCGACGGGGCATCGTTGGCGGCTGAACGACGTTTCCCGGACCGTCAGCCTCGAGATGTTCATCGCCTGCCTTCCGGTGTCGGAGCGCCAATGGCTGTGGACGAGGGCCGTGCACTGGGAAGACGCGGCTCGAAACAGGCTTGAAGCGGCACTGAGGGCTGGGCGAACGGCTGCTTGATGCCGTTGACACGTCTTCAGCGCCAAATGCCTGGACCAGCGACGGCTGGCTTCATGCCGGCCAGGCCGAGTTGCTCGGCGCGGCCAAGCAGGTGCTTGACGGAGGACGGATGCCAGCGCGTGCCGCCGCGCGGTGTGCGCTCGCGCATGGCCTCGAGTTGGCTGGCGATCTGCTGCAGCGTGCGTTGCGGGGCCGCGGCCTTGATGCCGGCGACGAGCCGGACCAGCCGGTCGTCGCTGTTCTGCCGCCGCGCGCGGCCGATCAGGGACGCCTCGACAATGCCTTCCGCAGCCAACCGCTTCACGGTGCGGCGCAGGCGCTCGGCCGTCCAGTTGGCTTCCTCGCCCTGGTTCAGCACCCGCACGACGTCGCCCCAGGGCTGGTCCGGGCGCATCCGCCGCACCGTGGGCAGCCAGGAATCCAGTTGCGCCAGGATGCCATCAAGATGGGCGACATCGCGGCTCGAGCGCATTTTGCGGATGGCGTTCGGGTCGCGCGCGCGCAGGCCCGGATTGCCGCCGACGCGGCCGCGGGCCCGCGCCGCTCTCAGCCCCGCCTTGGTGCGTTCGGCGATCAGCGCCCGTTCGAGTTGGGCGACGGCGCCGAGAACCTGCAAGGAGAACATCCCTTGGGGCGTCGTGGTGTCGATCGGATCGTGCAAGCTGCGGAAATGGGCGCCGCTGGCCTCGAGCTGTTCGATGACGGCCAGCAGGTGACCGACCGAGCGGGCGAGACGATCGAGGCGAACCACGACCAGGGTTTCACCCGGGCGCATCTCGCGCAGCAGGCGCGTCAGGACAGGGCGGCTGCGATCGGCGCCGGAGGCGTGCTCCTCGCGGATAACCGTGCAGCCGGCGGCGCGCAGTTCGTCCAGCTGGGGATCGGTGCCCTGTTCCTCGGTTGAGACCCGGGCATAGCCGACCAACGGGCCGATGCTGGCGATTTTCCGGCGAACGGGCACGGCCATTATGCAACAAGCCTCCCGGGCGGCCTATTTTACAGTTTGACAAGGGTTTTGCAAACGACCGTTTGCAGAGGTGGCCGAACTGCCTGAGCTGAAAATTTCATCTGGCGGCGCAAGTCGCTCGGCTTCCAGGCAACTGGACGTGTGTTGTGAACCGGGAAACTTCTTATCGTGATCCTGGAGCGGATTCCTCGCGATCTCCGACATAAAGCCGGGCCTATCGGGGCCGCAACGGCAGCTTTCTCGCGATCAGGGATGCACGACAGGCGGGCAGGTCGTTCATATCGCCGGCCTAGCACGCCCGATCGATGTCCGCAAAGGCCGCTTATCGGACATCGGTCGCCGGACGGC
>JANXRT010000185.1 GCA_025356735.1 Acetobacteraceae bacterium
GATCGGCGCGAACGTGATGGCCAGCGTTTATTACTTCTACGACGTTGTGCACGAGACAGGAATCGAACCGCCGGAGTTCTTGCGCCGTATCTGGAAACCCTACTGCGCCCTGGTAGAGCAAACCCCGCCGGAACATCGGCACTTTCGCACCCACGAGTTCCATTACACCGAGCTTCATCCCGGAGAGGCGGCGCTCATTGATGAACAACTCATCCGCGACACCTGTTTGGTGGGCACCGCGGACGAATTGGTCGAGCAGATCAGAGGGTTGGAGAAAGACGGGCTGCAAGAATTGATCTTTGCAGTCGGTAATGAAACAAAGTGGCGGCTGGCGAAAGAATTCTCCCGGACGGTAATGGCGCGGCTATAACGGGGGGCTTTTACCCCCCTGCGATCCCGCCGATCATGACCCAGCCGGCGCCGTCAAATCGTTGCAACTGCATCTGCTTGATCGGCGAATAGTCATCCGGCGTAGTATTGAGCGTGATGCCGGGAAGCAGCATGGGAATCGCAACATCCTTGAGATGCGTAGCCTTGAACTGGAGGTTCTCGCGGGTCAGATTGTCGCCGCATTGCCGCAGCAGGGCCACGACTATCGCTGCGTTGTAGTAGCCGAAGACTGTAAGTTTGTCGTTTGGGTCCAGATCGGACGCGTACTTCTTGATGAAGCCAAGATAAGCCAGCATCTCCGGGTCGTTGGCCCAGGCCGGATCGCCCGGCACTTTGACGAACTCCGCCGTTACGACACCGACCGAAGCATCCAATCCGGCGGGCTTCAGCGCACCGGGGATCGTCGCCCCTGGATAGGCCAACAGCTTCAGCGGGTTCCAGCCGATGTCGTGCATCTTACGGATCGCCTGGGCGGCAAATTTCGGAATGGTCGCGAGCAACACGGTCGTAGCGCCCGACTGCTGCAATTCTATGATCTGCGAGTCGATCGTCGGGTCCGTTGGTTCGTATGAAACTGCTTTGACGATCAGCGCGGCTGCTTTCTCGCCCAGGCCTTGCCGTAAGCCGGCAATATGGTCCTTGCCGAAATCGTCGTTCTGATAAAGCACTCCGATTTTCAGGTCGGTTTGGGTGTCCAGAAGATAACGGGCAAAGGCTTTCGTTTCATTGACGAAAGCCAGATCTCCGCCGATCGTCCACGGATAGGCCTCGGGGTTGCGAAAGCGTGCGACGCCGCTGAAGACAAAAAATTGCGGTACTTTGCGGTCGTTCAAATAGCGCTGCATCGCGACATTGCTCGGCGTCCCGAGAGAACCGAATATACCGAGAACCTCGTCTTGTTCAACGAGCCGACGGGCGTTTTCGGCTGCTTTTGGAGGACTGTAGCCGTCGTCGAGTGAGACGAACGTGATCTTGCGGGCATTAACCCCGCCTTGTTCGTTGACCATCCGATAATACGCGGCCTGCGCCCTGCCGACTGTTCCGAATGAAGAGGCGGCGCCGCTGTATGGCATTGAACTGCCGATCTTTATCTCGGTGTCGGTCACGCCCGGGCCGTATATTTTTTCACCCGCCCACGCAGCGACCGGCGTCAATGCGAGGGTTATGGCGACAAGATAATGGAATGCCTTGTACAACTGTTATCCTCCGGAATTTTTGGTGACGGTCAGAACGCCGACAGATCATCGCAAGACAGATTGTGTATTATAGTTCAATAATCTGAAGTCTCTGTTTACAATGGAGCGAGTTTTGTTGCGATCAAATTGATGTGTTGGGCAGATTTATGGTCGACGGACGTTTTGGGTCCGGAATTCCCAAAGAGGCGAAGGTGATTAAATTCGTGGCGGCGGTTCGGCCCCCCTCTCGGCCGGTGCGCCGAGCCCGATAAACATCGCGGTCGGCTCCGGCGGAGAGTTCTTTTCGAGCGTCATGGTAGACCTGGTACGGGCCAATAACGCACCGACCATTCCTGCACAGACGGACGGCACAGCACCGGTCATGACGGCGAAGATCGAGCCCGCCCATCACTTGCCTGACGGCCCGCCTCAATTACGCAGCATGCGCCAGCCTGGCGCGCATCGCTGCTTTCATGGTTGTGCGCAAGTCAGTCAGATACCGGACATGTTCTTCTTCAATTGTATGCCGGGCACTGTCGCGATACTGACTTTTGTACCATCGCGTTCGGGCGGCGATAGCCTGACGCATCTGCTCTACATACGGCGCGATTTTAGGCGCTTCGGCGATCAAAGTCATGTCGATATTGACGACTGTG
>JANXRT010000248.1 GCA_025356735.1 Acetobacteraceae bacterium
CATTGCGCAGCACGGCCTGGGCCTCGGTCTCTTCCAGACGGCGCGCGATCTTTGGCTTGCTCATCCCCGCTTCGCCTTCTTGTCCGACGAGTGACCGGTGAAGGTCCGGGTCGGCGAGAATTCGCCGAACTTGTGGCCGACCATGTTCTCGTTAACCTGCACCGGCAGGAATTTGTGACCGTTATAGACGCCGAAGGTCAGGCCCACGAACTGCGGCAGGATCGTGGAGCGGCGCGACCAGATCTTGATGATCTCGTTGCGGCCGGAAGCGCGTGAAGTATCAGCCTTTTTCAACAGATACCCGTCGACGAACGGGCCCTTCCAGACGGACCGGGTCATTGTCTTACTTGCCCTTGTTGCGGCGGCGGATGATCAGGTCATCAGTCCGCTTGTTCACGCGCGTCTTGTAGCCCTTGGTCGGCTTGCCCCATGGCGTGACCGGATGGCGGCCGCCCGAGGTGCGGCCCTCGCCGCCGCCGTGCGGATGGTCGACCGGGTTCATCACGACGCCGCGGTTGTGCGGACGGCGGCCCATCCAGCGCGCGCGGCCGGCCTTGCCGATGCTCTGGTTCATGTTGTCGGGGTTCGACACCGCGCCGATCGAGGCCATGCACTCGGCCCGGACCATGCGCAACTCGCCCGACATCAGCTTTATTTGGGCGTAGCCGCTATCCTTGCCGACCAGCTGGGCATAGTTGCCGGCCGCGCGGGCAATCTTGCCGCCAGCGCCGAGCTTCATCTCGATGTTGTGGATGATGGTGCCCACAGGGATGGCACCCAGCGGCATCGCGTTGCCCGGCTTGATGTCGACCTTGTTGCCGGCCACCACCTGATCGCCGACGCGCAGGCGTTGCGGTGCCAGGATATAAGCCAACTCGCCGTCACCATACTTGATCAGCGCGATGAAGGCGGTGCGGTTGGGATCGTACTCCAGCCGCTCGACAATGCCCGCCATGTCGAACTTGCGGCGTTTGAAGTCGACGAACCGGTAGGATTGCTTGTGCCCGCCGCCACGAAAGAACGACGTCGTGCGGCCATGGTTGTTGCGGCCGCCAGTATGGTTTTTGCCCTCGGTCAGCGCCTTGACCGGCTTGCCCTTCCATAGCTCGGAACGGTCGATCAGGACCGTGCCGCGAAGGCTGGGCGTGACTGGATTGAATTGCTTAAGTGCCATCGTATCTGCCCTAAATCCGGATCACGAAAGGCCGGTCGTGAGGTCAATCGTCTGGCCGTCGGCCAGGGAAACGATCGCCTTCTTGACGTCCGAGCGCACGCCCGGACGGCCTTTGAACCGCTTGGTCTTACCCTTCTGTACCAGCGTGTTGACGCTGTTCACCTTGACGCCGAACAGGCCCTCGACCGCCGCTTTGATTTCCGGCTTGGTCGCGTCGATCGCCACGCGGAAAACTATCTGTCCTTTTTCGGACAGAAGCGTCGCCTTTTCGGTGATCAGCGGCGCGCGGATGATCTGGTACATTGCCTCACGTGACAGCACCTTCTTGCGCTTCGGCTCGGCCTTTACCTTAGTCGCTACAACCGTGTCGCTCATGCGGTCTCTCCCTCGACGGCCGCACCCTGGGCCAGACGAGACTTCAGCCCTTCGAGCCCGGCGCTGGTGATCGCCAGCAGGTCATGGTTGAGGATGTCGTAGACGTTGGCGCCCAACGTCGGCAGCACATCGATGTAGCGGATGTTGCGGCTGGCGAGAGAGAAGTCCTCCTGCACGGTCGCATCGACGATCAGCACCGACTTCCAGCCCAGGACCTTCAGCTTGGCGGCCAGGTCCTTGGTCTTGCGGCCGGACGTCGCGGCATCGAGCACCACGAGCTTGCCCTCAGCCTGCTTTTGCGAGAGCGCGGAAATCAACCCCAGCCGGCGGATTTTCTTCGGCAGGTCGAAACCGTGGTCGCGCACCACCGGGCCATGCACCGCGCCGCCGCCGCGAAACTGCGGCGCGCGTAGACTGCCCTGGCGGGCGTTGCCGGTGCCCTTCTGCTTGTATGGCTTCTTGGTCGTGCCGGAGACCTCGCCTAGGCCCTTAACCTTGTGCGTGCCGGCCCTGCGCTTCGACAGCTGCCAGCTGACGACGCGCGCCATGATGTCGGGCCGCGGCATGACTGCAAAGATATCGTCCGGCAGCTCGACCGAGCCCGCCGTCCCGTTATCCAATGTAATGACGTCGATCTGCATCGGAGTATTCCTAGACTTGCGGCGCTTCGGCAGCCGGCTCGACGGCTATCGGCTCAGCAACTACCGGAAGCGCCACCAAACCGGCCGGATACGGCGCATCGACATGACGAGCACGCTTGATCGCGTCGGTAACCATCACGTAGCCGCCCTTGGCTCCCGGAATGGCACCCTTCACAAGGATCAGGCCCTTCTCCGCATCGACCGCGGCGATTTCCAGGTTCTGCGTCGTCACCCGCTCGGCGCCGAGATGGCCCGGCATCTTCTTGTTTTTGAAAGTCTTGCCGGGATCCTGGCGGTTGCCGGTCGAGCCCAGGCTGCGATGGCTTACCGAAACGCCGTGGCTGGCCTCAAGCCCCGAAAAATTCCAGCGCTTCATGCCGCCGGCGAAACCCTTACCCTTGGAGGTGCCGCAGACATCGATCTTTTGTCCGGCGACGAAGTGCGCCGCCGACAGGCTGCTGCCCGGCTTCAGCAGCGCGTCCTCGGCGACATGGAACTCTACCAGCTTCAAGGTCGGCTCAACCTTGTTGGCAGCAAAATGCCCCTTGTTCGGCTTGGTCACGTTCTTGACCTTGGCGCGGCCCCAGCCAAGCTGCACAGCGTTGTAACCATCCCGCTCGGCGGTACGGGTCGATACCACCCGGACATCGTCAAGGTGCAAGACCGTCACGGGAACATGGGTGCCATCATCACGGAAAATCCGCGACATACCCAACTTCTTGGCAAGCAATCCGGTGCGCATAGCTAAATCTCGTTCCGTCTACAACTTACAGCTTGATCTCGACATCAACGCCGGCGGCGAGGTCGAGCTTCATCAGCGCGTCCACCGTCTGTGGCGTCGGCTCGACGATGTCGAGCAGCCGGCGATGCGTGCGGATCTCGAACTGCTCGCGGCTTTTCTTGTCGACATGCGGCGACCGGTTGACGGTGAACCGTTCGATATGGGTTGGCAGCGGGATCGGGCCGCGTACCCGCGCACCGGTGCGCTTGGCAGTGTTGACGATCTCCTTGGTGCTGTTGTCCAGCACCCGGTGATCGTACGCCTTGAGGCGAATGCGGATGTTCTGATTATCCATTTTTCCGAAATTCCATATTCGCGCCCGAAGCGAGGCGGCAAGCGGTTAGCCGATGGGGTCGTTCGATGAGCAACCCCGGCGCCGAAACGCCGGGGATTAGTCAGCGGCAGTCAGCGTCAGTCTTTAGGCGGAAATGCTCGCAACCACGCCGGCGCCGACGGTGCGGCCACCCTCGCGGATGGCGAAGCGCAGGCCCTCATCCATGGCGATCGGCTGGATCAGCTCGACATCCATCGACACGTTATCACCCGGCATCACCATCTCGGTGCCTTCGGGCAGCTGGACCACGCCGGTCACGTCGGTGGTGCGGAAGTAGAACTGCGGACGGTAGTTGGTGAAGAAAGGCGTGTGGCGGCCGCCCTCCTCCTTCGTCAGCACATAGGCCTCGGCCTTGAACTTCTTGTGCGGCGTGATCGAACCGGGTTTGGCCAGAACCTGGCCACGCTCGACATCGTCGCGCTTGGTGCCGCGCAACAACGCGCCGACGTTGTCGCCAGCCTCGCCGCGGTCCAGCAGCTTGCGGAACATTTCGACGCCGGTGACAATGGTCTTCACGGTGTCCTTGATGCCGACAATCTCGACCTCATCGCCGACATTGACGACGCCGCGCTCAATGCGGCCGGTGACCACGGTGCCGCGGCCGGAAATGGAGAAAACATCCTCGATCGGCATCAGGAACGGACGATCCATCGCCCGCTCGGGCTGGGGAATGTAGGCATCCACCGCCGCCATCAGCTCAAGCACCGCCTGCTCGCCGATTTCCGGGTTGCGATCCTCAAGCGCGCACAGCGCCGATCCCTTGATGATCGGTATGTCGTCACCGGGAAACTGATAGGAGGAAAGAAGTTCGCGAACCTCCATCTCGACGAGCTCAAGCAGCTCGGGATCGTCAACCATGTCAACCTTGTTCAGGAACACGACCAAGGCCGGCACGCCGACCTGGCGGGCGAGCAGGATGTGCTCCCGGGTCTGCGGCATCGGGCCGTCGGCAGCCGACACCACCAGGATGCCGCCATCCATCTGCGCGGCGCCGGTGATCATGTTCTTCACGTAGTCGGCGTGGCCTGGGCAATCGACGTGGGCGTAATGGCGGTTGGCGGTCTCATACTCGACATGGGCGGTCGAGATCGTGATGCCGCGGGCGCGTTCCTCCGGCGCCTTATCGATCTGATCGTAGGCCGTGTAGGTCGCTCCGCCCGACTTCGCCAGGATCTTGGTGATGGCGGCGGTCAGCGACGTCTTGCCATGATCGACATGGCCAATCGTGCCGATATTGCAATGCGGCTTCGTCCGCTGGAACTTACTTTTACCCATCGTGGTCTTCTCCGTAGTTCCCGGTTGGGAGCCGCTTCAGCTTGAATGAATAATTAACCGCTACCAGCGATAATGGCTGAAAGCCTTGTTGGCTTCGGCCATCCGGTGGGTGTCCTCACGCTTCTTCACCGCCGTGCCGCGGTTGTTGACGGCGTCGAGCAACTCGTTCGACAGTCGCTCCTCCATCGTGTGCTCGCCACGCTTACGCGAGGCGTCGATGATCCACCGTATCGCCAAAGCCTGGCGACGCTCAGTACGAACCTCGACCGGCACCTGGTAGGTGGCGCCACCAACGCGGCGCGAACGCACCTCCACCGCCGGCTTCACATTGTCCAGCGCCTCATGGAACATGCGCACCGGATCGGCCGCGGCCCCGCCGCGCTTCTTCATCACGTCGAGCGCATTATAGACAATGCCCTCGGCAGCGGACTTCTTGCCGTCATACATCAGCGCATTCATGAAACGCGTGATGATGACGTCGCCGAACTTGGCATCCGGCAGTATCTCGCGCTTCACGGCGCGGCGGCGGCGACTCATTTGCTGGCTTCCTTACTTCGGCCGCTTCGCGCCATACAGCGACCGGCGCTGACGACGCTTGGGCAGGCCCTGAGTATCCAGCACGCCCCGCAGGATGTGGTAGCGCACGCCGGGAAGATCCTTCACGCGCCCGCCACGTATCAGCACGACGCTATGCTCCTGAAGGTTATGGCCCTCACCTGGAATGTAGCTCACGATTTCATACCCGTTGGTCAGCCGGACCTTCGCCACTTTTCGAAGTGCCGAGTTCGGCTTCTTCGGCGTGGTTGTATAGACGCGCGTGCAGACGCCGCGCTTCTGCGGGCAGCCCTGCAG
>JANXRT010000253.1 GCA_025356735.1 Acetobacteraceae bacterium
GCCGCCCGCCCGCGCGCCACGATCGCCGCCGCCGGCGTGCCGCGCTCGAACAGGTAGGTCTGCGGCAGCAGCGCCGCCTCGTGGTCAAGGTCAAGCGGCCCGGTCAGCAGATCGGAGCGTCCGATTATCGCCGCAATCTGCCGGGCGGTGCGGCCCTCCGGGATGGTCAGGCTGTGCTGCACCGGCTTGCCGGCGCGCAGCACGGCAAGCACGTCGCGAAGCGAGGCGTGGGCGGGAAAGGCGAACTCGCCGGCCCGGATTGGGCCTTCGTCGCGGGTCAGGAACGCCGCGATCCGAAGATTGAACCGTCCCGACGCAACGCCGTCACGGACCAGGACATCCGCGACCTCGCCGATGCCGCCGCGCGGTACAGCCTCGACGGTCGGAATGTCGCCCGGTCCCGGGCTGTTGAAAATGCGTTCGGCGTATAGCCCCGTCAGCCCGACGCCCGCGAAAGCCAACACCGCGCCGGGCAGAAGGCGCCGTGCCAGCCACCGGCCGAGGTGCCCGGTCGATGGCAGCGCAGCCGGACCGGTATCGTCAGACGGCGCTGAAGATGATGCTGGCGTTGGTGCCGCCGAAGCCGAAGCTGTTGGACAAGGCGACGGTGATGGGCCGTTGCTGGGCATGGTTCGGCACCCGGTCGATCACGCTCTCACGCGATGGATTTTCTAGGTTGAGGGTCGGCGGCGCCACGTTGTTGCGAATCGCCAGGATGGAGAATATGGCTTCGGCCGCGCCAGCGGCACCGAGCAGGTGGCCTGTCGCCGACTTGGTGGACGACATCGCCAGGCCGCGGCCGTGCTCGCCGAATAGCCGTTCCACCGCCTCCAGCTCCAGATCGTCGCCCATCGGCGTCGAGGTGCCGTGCGCGTTGACGTACTGGATGCTGCCTGCGTCGATGCCGCCGTTGCGCATCGCCGAGCGCATCGCCCGGAACGCACCCTCGTGGCCTTCAGCCGGTGCGGTGATGTGGTGCGCGTCGCCCGACATGCCGTAGCCGGTGATCTCGGCGTAGATCTTGGCGCCGCGGGCGCGGGCATGCTCGTACTCCTCCAGCACCACCACGCCGGCGCCCTCGCCCATGACGAAGCCGTCGCGGTCGCGGTCCCATGGGCGGGATGCCTCGGTCGGCCGGTCGTTGAAGCTGGTCGAAAGCGCCCGCGCCGCGGCGAACCCGGCAATGCCGAGTTCGCACACCGTCGCCTCGGCACCGCCGGCCACCATCACGTCGGCGTCGCCCAGCATGATCAGGCGCGATGCGTCGCCGATGGCGTGCACGCCGCTGGCACAGGCCGTCACTACCGAATGATTCGGGCCCTTGAAGCCGTATTTGATCGAAAGGTGGCCTGATCCCAGATTGATTAGGGCGGAGGGAATGAAGAACGGCGACAGCCGTCTCGCCTTGCCCTCATGCACCAGCACCGCCGCGTCGGCTATGGTCTGCAGGCCACCGATGCCGGACCCGATCATCACGCCGGTGGCGCAACGGTCCTCCTCCTCGGTCGGCAGCCAGCCAGAATCCTCGACCGCCTCGGTTGCCGCCACCATCGCCAGATGGATGAACCGGTCCATCTTCTTCTGGTCCTTGACGGGTATACACTCGGCGAGGTCCAGCCCGCCGGTGGCGCGGGTGCCGGCCGGGACTTGGCCCGCGATCTTGCAGGCGAGGTCCTTAGTGTCGAACGACTGGATGGAAACAATACCGGAATGGCTCTCGATTAGGCGCTTCCAGACATGCTCCACCCCGACGCCGAGCGGACTGGCAATGCCCATGCCGGTCACGACCACGCGGCGCTTCGTCATGGGAGATGCCACGGGTTTTTCTCAGGCCGCCTTCTGCTTCTCGATGTAGTCGATCGCGTCCTTCACGGTTGCGATCTTCTCGGCCGCCTCCTCGGGGATCTCGACGCTGAAGGCTTCCTCGAACGCCATCACCAATTCCACCGTGTCGAGGCTGTCGGCGCCCAGATCGTCGATGAACGAGGCCTCGTTGGTGACCTTCGATTCCTCCACGCCGAGATGCTCGACGACGATCTTCTTAACCTTATCGGCGATCTCGCTCATGGGCTTCGCAACTCCTGCAATAGGTTCGATGCGCCAAGCTGGTGCACCCCAACCGTGATGTCCGCTCGTTTCCGAGCCGATTCCGTCCTTCAAGGACGGTCCGTTATGTCAGCACAAACGTGAAATCGCGCGATAGCATGGTTCGCCCCGTGCGCCAACTCGATCATAGCCCAACGCGATCATAGCATCGCCATGCCGCCGTTGACGTGCAGCGTTGCCCCGGTGACCCAGCCAGCCTCGTCGGAAGCCAGATAGACCACCGCGGCCGCGATGTCCGAGGGCTGTCCGAGCCGGCCGAGCGGGATCTGCTCGCCGAGCTTCGCCTTTTGCGCGTCGGTCAGCGCGGAGGTCATCGGCGTGTCGACAAAACCCGGCGACACGATATTCACCGTGACGCCGCGCGAAGCGACCTCCTGTGCCAGCGCCTTGGTCATGCCGACTAGCCCCGCCTTGGCCGCGGCATAGTTGGCCTGGCCGGGGTTGCCGGTGGCGCCGACGATGCTGGAAATGCCGATGATGCGCCCCGCCCGGCGCTTCAGCATGCCGCGCAACACCGCCCGCGCCAGGCGGAACGGCGCGGACAGGTCAACGTCCAGCACCGCCTGCCAGTCCTCGTCCTTCATTCGCAGCACCAGCATGTCGCGCGTCAGCCCGGCGTTGTTGACCAGTATGTGCAACGGCCCTCCCGCGGCCTCGACCGCCGCCACCAGCGCATCGGCGGCGCCGGCCTCGCGAAGGTCAGCCGGGCAGACATGGGCGCGCCCGCCAAGCTCGCCGGCTAACCGATCGAGCGCATCGACCCGCGTGCCGGACAGCGCGACGATCGCGCCCTGGGCGTGCAGCGCCCGCGCTATCGCGGCGCCTATGCCGCCGGAGGCGCCGGTGACCAATGCGGTCTTGCCGTCCAAATGGAACATTTTCATTCCCCAAAAGAAGCATGGGGCTCTGCCCCAAACCCCGCCAAGGGGCCGTCGCCCCTTAGAACCCCCCTTCTTAAGGGATGCGCTCCCGAGCGGGGTCCAGGGACAGGGCCCCTGGCCTTAGATTGCCTTAAGCATGGTCTCGATCTCCGCCGGGGTCGCCGCCGACATCGCGCCCGCATCCGGCGCTATGCGCTTGACCAGCCCAGCTAGCACCCGTCCGGCGCCAAGCTCCAGGAAGCTGGTCACGCCCATCGCGGTCATCGCCTGCACGCATTCGCGCCAGCGCACGGTGGCGGTAACCTGGGCGATCAGCCCGTTGCGGATCGCCACCGGATCGGTCTGCTTGGCGGCCGACACGTTGCCAACTAGCGGCACCGACGGCGCGCGCGGCATCACCCGCTCGAACGCGTCGGCCATCGCGTTGGCCGCCGGCGCCATCAGCGCGGAGTGGAACGGTGCCGACACCGGCAGCAGCATCGCCCGGCGCACGCCGTGGGTCTTGGCAATCTCGATCGCCCGCTCGACCGCGGCGCGGTGGCCCGAGATCACCACCTGGCCGCCGCCATTGTCGTTGGCCGGCTCGACCACCTGGCGCTGGCCCGGCATCTCGGCCGGATCGTTTTCCTCGTCCGGGTCGATCTCGCGCTCCGGGATCACCGCCGCCTCGGCGCAGATCTTCAGCGCCAGCTCCATCTCCACCCCGAGAAGCGCGGCCATCGCGCCTTCGCCAGGCGCCACTGCTTTCTGCATCGCCCGGCCACGCAACTTCAGCAGCCGCGCCGCGTCGGCGACCGAAAAGCTGCCGGCAGCGGCCAGCGCGCTGTATTCGCCCAGCGAGTGGCCGGCGACCAGGATGGCCTTCTGCGGCAGCCGAAAGCCGCCCTCGGTCTCCAGCACCCGCAGCACCGCGAGCGACATCGCCATCAGCGCCGGCTGGGTGTTCTCGGTCAGCTGGAGGTCCTCGCCTGGACCCTCGAACATCAGCTTTGCCAGCTTCTGCTCCAGGATGTCGTCCACTTCCTGGAACACCTCGCGCGCGGCGGCGAAGGCGGCGGCGAGGTCGCGCCCCATGCCGACCGACTGGCTGCCCTGGCCGGGAAACACGAACGCATGCACTGGCATCGGAACGGAGCCCCAAAGGAGAAGGTGTCCGGGTTGTTCGCCAGATCGGGCGGGCCGGATATGGGGCGGCGGCGTAGCTTCCAGCCAACTTCATGTCAATGTCGTAACCCGGCGTCGCATGGCCCACCTGCGTCAGGAAGGTTGCGCGAACCCACGATCCGTGGTGTAAGCCGCCGCTTCCCTGCCGGGGATCGGCACCATCCCCGGCTATGCCCAGCGCCCCATTGGGGGGTGAGGTCCCGACTTCCCCGCTTGATAAGGTCGGGAAGAAACGGACCGCGGGCGGAGATAAGCCAGAGGGAGTACCGGATGCCGTTATATGAATGCGTGCTGATCGCGCGCAACGACGTCACGCAGCAGCAGGTCGAGACCGTCGCCGACAACATCG
>JANXRT010000257.1 GCA_025356735.1 Acetobacteraceae bacterium
AGGGCATGATGGGCGGCCGCCCGGCCCAGTCGCGGAAGATGCTGGTGCCGGACGCACGCCGGGCGCTGGAGCGGGAGGAGGCCGACCGGCTGCTCGACAACGACCAGCTTGCCAAGGACGCGGTGTCGCATGCCGAGAACAACGGCATCGTGTTCCTCGACGAAATCGACAAGATCTGCGCCCGCACCGGCGAGGGTGGCTTTCGCGGCGGCGACGTTTCCCGTGAGGGCGTGCAGCGGGACCTGCTGCCGTTGATCGAGGGCACCACGGTTACGACGAAGTACGGCCCGGTGAAGACCGACCACGTGCTGTTCATCGCCTCGGGCGCGTTCCACCTCGCCAAGCCGGCCGACCTGCTGCCGGAGTTGCAAGGCCGGCTCCCGATCCGTGTCGAACTGGCGCCGCTTTCCCGGGACGATCTGCGCCGCATCCTGACCGAGCCCGAGCACTCGCTGCTGAAGCAATACTCGGCGCTGCTCGGCACCGAGGCGGTGACCCTGCACTTTACCGATGACGCGGTGGACGCGCTGGCGGAACTGGCCTCTGACATCAACGACCGGATCGAGAATATCGGCGCCCGCCGGCTGCATACGGTGCTGGAACGGCTTCTGGAGGAGATCAGCTTCTCCGCCACCGACCGCTCCGGTGACACGGTGACCGTGGATGCAGCCTACGTGCATGAGAAGGTTTCCCCGCTGGCGTCGCGCGGCGATCTAAGCCGGTTTATCCTGTAGGAAGTTTGTTCCTACCTGTGTTAGAACTATCCTGGCTCTCGGGGTGGTCTAAACAACGGAGGAACGGGATGGCTGAGTTGAAGCTGATCGGTGTCGGCAACTCCGTTGGGGTGGTTTTTCCCAAGGAGCTGCTGGTAAAGCTTGGTCTGCAAAAGGGCGACAAGCTGTTCGCGGTGGAAACCGAGGATGGCATTCGGCTGACCACCTCGGATGCCGAGTTCGAGGCGCAGATGGTTGTAGCGCGCCGCTTGATGAAGAAATGGCGGAATGTGCTGCATGAACTGGCGAAGTGACGATCTGGCTGTCGCGAGCCGTCGTTCTCGCGATTCACGACGAACAGTTGGCCCAGCATGGCGGTGCCGGCGGGTTGCGAGACGACGGACTGCTGGAAAGTGCCCTGGCGCGGCCGCCAAACCACGCCGGCTATGGCAATCCCGATACGGCTGAACTGGCGGCGCTGTATGCGATTGCGATTGCTCGCAACCATCCATTCATTGATGGGAACAAGCGTGCCGCTTTCGGTGCGATGGTGCTTTTCCTGTCGTTAAACGGCCTGGAATTGGAGGCGCCTGAGGTCGAGGCGGCAATTACCATGCTTGAGATGGCCGCAGGTGACATGCCGGATGACGTATTCATCGCCTGGGTGCGTGAGCACGCTCAACCGGACACCTGAACCGGCTCAAACGGTTGACGCGGGGCAATAGGCGCCGCACATCCCGCTGATGCCTGATCCCTTCCTGATCCCCGACGAACCCACCGCCGCCGAAGCGGTCGCCGCGATCGGCGACGAGCTGGAAATTTTTGACGACTGGATGGACCGGTACCAGTTCATCATCGAGCTCGGCCGCAAGCTGCCGCCGTTCCCTGCTGACTGGCGCAATGACGCTCATCGCGTGCCGGGCTGCCAGAGCCAGGTCTGGATGGAGGTCGAGCGGCGCGGGGACAGGCTATTCCTGGCCGGGGCGTCGGACGCCGCCATCGTTTCCGGCCTGGTGGCGCTGCTGCTGCGGGTCTATTCGGGCCGCGCGCCGGCCGAAATCCTGGCAACCGATCCGGTGTTCCTCAAGGACATGGGACTGATCGCCGCACTTTCGAGCAATCGCGGCAACGGCATCGCCGCGATGGCGGGCAAGATACGGGAACTCGCGGCCCTCCAGGCCGCCTGAGCTTTCCGGGTGACCCTGACAGCCGGCGCCAGGGTCGGCTTCTTCTTTGCCGCGATGTTCGGCACCTTCGCCATCCAGGGCGCCTATCTGCCGTTGTGGTTCGCCGATCGCGGGCTGTCGTCCGTGGCGATCGGACAGGTTCTCGGCGCCGCCTCGCTGTTCCGGGTGCTGTGCGGCCCGGCCTGGGGGCAGGTGGCCGACCGGCTCGGCCAACGCGGTGCTGTGCTGTTCTGCACGGCGCTGGCCGCGACCGGCGGCGCGCTGCTGTATGTGCCGTCGCACGGTTTCCTCGCCATCCTGGTGGTTGCCGCCGGGCAGGGCGTGGTGTCGTCGGCATTGTCGCCGCTGATCGATAGCCTGGCTCTCGCGCTGAACCGCGAGGGGCGGATGCAGTACGGCCCGGTCCGCGCCTGGGGCTCGGGCGCCTTCATGACGACTACCGCCGCCGGCGGCTGGCTGCTTGCCGCCGCGGGGTCATGGATCGTGCCGTGGCTGCTGGCTGGCGGCTATGCGCTGGTCGGCGTCGCCGCCCGGCTGCTGCCGCGTCCGGCCGAGCCGCCGCGCTCTGCCACGCGGCGCGAGGGTGCCTGGGCCCTGCTGCGGCGGCCGGCTTTCCGCGCGACCATCGCCGCCTCGGCGCTCATTCAGGGTTCGCACGCCGCCTATTACGGGTTCGGGGCCTTGTACTGGCGCAGCCAGGGCTATTCAGACAGCACGATCGGGTTGCTGATCGCCGAAGGGATCGTCGCCGAGATCTTCCTGTTCGTTCGCGGCCGCGCGCTGGTCGATCGGCTGGGACCGGCCGGCCTCACCGCCTGTGCGGCTGGTGCTTCGGTGTTGCGCTGGACCGTAACCGGCCTGTCCCCCGGCTTGCCGGTGCTGGCCGGCGTTCAGGCGCTGCACGCCGCGACGTTCGCGTTGCAGCATCTGTCCGCGATGCAGATGCTGTCACGCACGATCCCGCCGGCGCGTGCCGGCACCGCGCAGGCGTTGCACGCGGCGCTTGGGATGGGATTGCCAACCGGTATCCTGATGATCGTTTCCGGCTGGATCTACGCGCGCGCTGGTGGCCATGTTTTCCTGGCCATGGCGCTGCTGTCGAGCCTGGCCGTGTTCACCATCCGCCCCCTGACCCGATCCTACAGGGCGACGGAGAGCTGACGCGCAGTACGCCGCGGGTCCGCTTCTACCAGGCCGCATCCAGCAAAGATCGAACCACGGCGGCATCGTGGATCGGAATGGCGTTGGTCCGCACCCAGCGGTCATGCAGGGAGCCTTTGGCCACCGCGTCCATCAGCTCGGCCTTCATGCCCGCTTCGCGCAGAGTGCCGGGCAACCCGATGTCGGAGATCAGCTTCGCCAGCAGGTCGGCCGCCGGCACGTCGATCTGGCCGAGCGCGTCGGCGACCCAGCTCTGGCGCGCGGCGTTGACCGCGTGGTTGAAGCGCATGACGTGCGGCAGCATGACGCACGAGGTGTAGCCGTGCGGGACACCGGCGGTGCCGCCGAGCACGTGGCCGATGCCGTGGCTGGCGCCGAGCGGCACGCCGGAGGCGACGCCGGTCATCGACAGCCAGGCGCCGAGCTGGCAATCCAGCCGCGCGGCCAGGTTGTTCGGGTTTTCCCTGACGCCGCGCAACCCCGATGACAGCAGCCGCAGCGCATGCAGCGCGGTGGCGTCGGGGAGGGGCTGCGGCGACACCGAGCATAGGGTTTCGACGGCATGGTCGACGGCGCGGATGCCGGTGGACAGGAACAGCCATTCCGGCGTGTGCACGGTCAGCGCGGGATCGAGGATCACGGTGCGCGGGATGCAGCCCGGATGCTGGAAGCTTTCCTTCACCGGCTGCGGTCCGGACGTGTTGGTGCAGCCGGCGATGCCGGAGAATTCTCCGGCCGACAGCGTGGTCGGGATCGTGACGCAGCGCAAAGCTGGCGGTTTGGTCACCGGGCGCGTGGTGGTGCCGTCCGGATGGGTGGTGGCGCGGAGCCTATCAAGCTGCTCTGGCTGCAGGATGTCGTTGCCGAGGCAGATGGCGACGATCTTGGCGGCGTCGGTGACCGATCCGCCGCCGACGGTGAGTAGCAGGTCGGCGCCCGCTTCCCGCGCGGCGTTGGCGGCATCAAGGCAGTCGTTGCGCGGCGTGTGGGCGGCGATCTTGCTGTGCAGGCCGGCGAACCGGGCCCCGAGCCCATTTCGAAGCTGATCGATCGTGTCGGTCTCACGCGCCAGGGTGCCGCTGGCGAGCACGAATATCCTTTCGGCTGGGGCCTCCTGCATCTCACGCGCGAGGGCTTCGGCGAAGGGTTGGCCGTAGATTACTCGCTGGGTCTGTGGATAGCGGAACAGTCCGGTCAGCATCCTTGATCTCCCGTTTGGCTTTATTTTCTGGCAAGGAAGGCATCCAGGCAGGCAATCTCGTTTCCGCCACCCTCGAAATCGGCCGCCAGGCGCGTGTAAAATTCGGCCGCAGCCTGGAAGATGCGCGCGGCCGCCGGATCTCCGTCGCCGGCGAAGGCGGAGATTTCCTCCATCTCGGCGACCCAGCGATGGGCTTTCGAGTACATCCCCGGCACCTGGCGGGTCAGCCAGCCGAGCAGCGTGGGCTGCGAGGCTGCGAGTTCGCGCTTGAGGTCCTCGGCCGCCCCGGCCCGGGTCGCGGCCAGCATCATGGCGGAGCCGAGTGCCGTGAAGCCCTTGGTGATGCCGGCATAAGACATCTTCAGCGCCGAGGCGGCACCGACCGGGCCGGACAGCAGGCGCACCTCCAGCCCATGCCCGGCCAGCACTGCGAGTTCGCCGGCATCCGGGCCCGACAAGTATAGCGAGGTGCCAACGGAGCCGGGTTTTGGCGGCCCGCCGATGATGCCGCCATCGACAAATCTTTTCCCTGTCGCCGCGATCACAGCCTCGATGCGACGCGCAGTCGTGGGGCTTACGGCATTGCAGTCGGCGTAGATCGGGTTTCCTGTTGCAGCCTTCAGATGCGGCGCCAGACGCCGGGCCAGGGCGAGTGCCTGGCCGGGCGGCACGATCGACAGGATGATATCGGCGCCGGCGAGGTCGGCCTCGGGCACATCCTCCATTCCGGCGGACGCGGCGCGCGCGATGCTGCCGGAGCCACGGCCGGCGAGCGAGGTGACCACCCGCGCGCCGTTCTGCACCAAACGTGCGGCAATTCCGCTGCCCATCATTCCGGGTGCGATGACGGCGACGGTGAGTGTCATTCGGCTTCGGTTCCGCGGCGATTGGGCGATGCGAGTGTGCCGACGCGGCGCCGATGCCTCAAGCCCACCCGAAAACTTCTTCCGCGCGAAAATTTGCCCCACGCGAAAATTTGCCATGACACGCGGCCGGCGCCGGGGCACACCGGAGGTGGAGGACCCTGCATGAGTTATCGCCTGAATTCTACCCGTTCGGCTGCCGTGTTCTGCGGCTCCCGCCACGGCAACGACCCGGCCTTCTCAAAGGCCACCGCCGAGTTTGGTGCCCGGCTGGCGGAGGCCGGCATCCGGCTGGTTTATGGCGGCGGCCGGATCGGCCTTATGGGCGTTCTCGCCGATGCCGTGCTGGCCGGCGGGGGGCAGGTGTTCGGCGTCATCCCGGATTTCCTGCGCCGGCTGGAGGTCGAGCATGGCGGCGTCACGGAGATGGTGGTGACCGAGACGATGCACGCCCGCAAGCAGCTGATGTGCGACGAGGCCGATGCGTTCGTCACCTTGCCCGGCGGGCTTGGCACCTATGACGAGACGATCGAGATCATCACCTGGCGGCAGCTGCGCCTGCACGACAAGCCGATCTTCATTCTCGATATCGCCGGTTCGGCGCGGCCGTTGATCGCGGCGATCGATGCGGCGATCGAGATGGGTTTTGCCTCGGCGGATGCGCGAAACCTGTTCGAGGTCTTGGACAGTGTCGAAGCGGTGACCGGCCGGTTGCGGGCGTTGTCCGCCGAAGGCGCGAGCGCCAACCCTGAGGCCGATGCGATCCGGCTGACGTGATATCTTGCGGCTGGGGGCACGGGACGGTATATGCCGGGTTCGGTCGGAGTGTAGCTCAGCCTGGTTAGAGTACTGTGTTCGGAACGCAGGGGCCGGAGGTTCAAATCCTCTCACTCCGACCAAGTCTTACGGAATGGGTTTCAAGGGTCTAGACCCTTGGCGAGGTATGGGGCAGCGCCCCATGCTTGCTCCTTCCCTACCTAGGAAGTCCCCGAATGCCCAAGAATGACGTGAAGAAGGTAGTTCTGGCCTACTCCGGCGGCCTGGATACCAGCGTCATCCTGAAGTGGCTCCAGACCACCTACCGATGCGAGGTCGTCACCTTCACCGCCGATCTGGGCCAGGGTGAAGAGCTGGAGCCGGCCAGGCGCAAGGCCGAGGCCGCAGGCGTTTCCGAGATTTTTATCGAGGATCTTCGCGAGATTTTTGTTCGTGATTTCGTCTTCCCGATGTTCCGCGCCAATGCCCTGTATGAGGGCCAGTACCTGCTCGGCACCGCGATCGCCAGGCCGCTGATCGCGCAGCGCCAGATCGAGATTGCCGAGATGGTGGGCGCCGATGCGGTAGCCCACGGCGCCACCGGCAAGGGCAACGACCAGGTCAGGTTCGAGCTTGCCTATTACGCCCTCAACCCGGACATCAGGGTGATCGCGCCGTGGCGGGAATGGGAGCTGACCAGCCGCACGCGGCTGCTGGAGTTCGCCGAGGCCAATCAGATCCCGATCGCGCGCGACAAGCGCGGCGAGGCGCCGTTCAGCGTCGATGCCAACCTGCTGCATTCCTCGTCCGAAGGTAAAATCCTGGAGGATCCCGCGGTCGAGGCCGACGAGGCGGTGTACCAGCGCACCATCAGCCCGGAGGCGGCGCCGGACCGCGCGACGGTGATCTCGATCGACTTCGAGCATGGCGACCCGGTGGCGATCGACGATGTCCGGCTGTCGCCGGCCAGCCTGCTGACCCGATTGAATGAGCTGGGCCGCGACAACGGCATCGGCCGGCTCGACCTGGTCGAGAACCGGTTCGTCGGCATGAAATCCCGCGGCATCTACGAAACCCCGGGCGGCACGATCCTGCTGGCGGCACATCGCGGCATTGAGAGCATAACGCTCGACCGCGAGGCGGCGCACCTCAAGGATAGCCTGATGCCGCGCTATGTCGAGCTGATCTACAATGGCTTCTGGTTCAGCCCCGAGCGGCGGATGCTGCAGGCGGCGATCGACATCAGCCAGAAATCGGTCAGCGGACGGGTGCGGGTGAAGCTCTACAAGGGCAACACTACGGTGATCGGCCGCGAAAGCCCGAACAGCCTGTACTCGATGAAGGTCGTCACCTTCGAGGATGACCAGGGCGCCTACGACCAGATCGACGCACAGGGCTTTATCCGATTGAACGCGCTGCGGCTGCGGCTGGGTGCCAGCGCCGGGCGGCGCGGCGGCGGCCTTTAGAGCCTGATGACATTGGATAGAAACATCATCAGGCTCTAGGAGCTTGTTTTATCGATCATTTTACGACTTTGGATGAAGTATCCAAAGCCATAATGATCTAGCTGGCAACCACGCAATTTGTTGCAAATCGCGCCAGTTCGGACCGCGCCAGATCGGATCAAGTTCCCGTTAATTAGACTCGCTTAACCGAATTGCCTTCAGTCCGTCACTGAACTGTCTCCGGCCCTCGTCTAAATGTTGCGGCGCAACAGATTTAGGACCTCTCTATGCCGTCGTTTTCGACATCCCGGAGCGTGCTCCTGGTTTCAACCATTCTTTGCGGGGTTGGCGCGACAACGGCTGGCTGGGCGCAGGATGCCTCACGCATCGATGCCATTCAGCAGCAGATCAACGCGCTGCAGAACGAGTTGCGGCAGATGAAGGGCGAGCTCTCCAGGCGTGATGGGCAGGTCCGCGCAGCGCAGGAACAAGCCAGCCGCGCGCGCGCCGACGCCAGGCAGGCGCAGACCAACGCCGCCGAGGCCAAGGAGCAGTCGGCTGCGGCGCAAGCCACGGCAACGGCTGCTCCGGCCGCCGAGGTAAAGCCGCCGCAGGCGACGCTCGCCATGAGGAACGGCAAGCCAACCTTCGCCTCGTCCGACGGCAAGTATTCGGTGTCCCTCGGCTTGCAGCTCAACTTCGACTTTGGCGGCTATTTCACCGGCACCACGCCGAACCCGAACAACCGGACCGCGACGCTGGCGCCGACTGGCGAAAATCTGCGCCGGCTGCGCATCCCGTTCCAGTTTCGCTACGAGGACATCACCGCCAACGTGACGCCGGATTTCGGTGGCTCTCCTGATGGCACCGTGACGCTGTTCGAGGCCAATGTGAACTATACCGGCATCAAGCCGCTGACCTTCACGGCCGGCTACTTCAAGCCATGGTTGACGTTGGGCGACTCGACCAGCTCGCAGGACTTCGTGTTTCTGGAGCGGCCATCGATCGTCGAGATCTCCCGCAACGTCGCCGCCGGCGACACGCGGGCGAGCTTCGGCGTGCGCGGCTATGGCGAGCAGTGGTTCGCGGCGGGCTATCTGACCGGACAGAAATACGGCACCCAGGCCACCACCGCCTCGATCTACTCGCAGGAAGGCGGCACGCTGCGGCTCGCCGGGCGACCGGTGGCAACACCGGAATTCGATATCCATCTTGGCGTTTCAGCCTCCGACGCGTTCCATCTGACACGCAACCCTGGCGGCGGGCAGACGACTTCGCTGTCGGACTTCCCGGAGGCGCGTGCCGATCCGGTGCGGCTGATCAACACCGGCACCATCACCGGCGCCGACAGCGCTTACACCGTCGGGCCGGAGGTCGCATTCCGCTACAAGAATTTCCTGGTCGAGGGCGAATTCATCCATATCGGCGTGGACCGATCGCGCTTTGGTGCCACGCCGGCACCGAACCTCGGCTTCGACGGCGGCTACGCCCAGGCGAGCTGGATCATCACTGAGGAGACGCGCAAATACGATCCAAGCGAGGGTGCCTTCGTCCGACCGGTGCCCGCGCAGCCGTTTTCGCTGAAGGATGGCCACTGGGGTGCCTTCGAGGTCGCGGCCCGCTACAGCGCCACCGACCTCAACGCCAACAGCTCGCGAGGCGTGTTGCAGAACGTCTCCGGCGGGGTGTTCGGCGGCTACCAGCAGATTTTCTCCTTTGGGCTCAACTGGTACCTGAACAACAACTACCGGATCATGGCGGACTACTACATCAGCCAGGTCGACAAGCTCAGCACCGCCGGCACGGTGCAGAACGGGCAGAACTTCCAGGCCTTGCTATTCCGGTTGCAAGCAACCTACTGACCGAGGCACAGATGGGCGCAGGTCACGCCAAAGGGGCTTTACCTTAGCCCCGGCGCCTCCTATCAGGGTCCGCCTGCGTAGGGTCGCCAGGCTGCCATGGGGCGTCGCCAAGCGGTAAGGCAGC
>JANXRT010000299.1 GCA_025356735.1 Acetobacteraceae bacterium
TCGCCGGTGTAGCCGAACACGATGTCGAGCCCGACGGTGACGATCGAGAAGATCGCGATGACGACGACGAGGTGCAGGTAGTAGGGGCTGCCGACGACGAACGGAAACAGCGCCAGGGCTGCGATGCCGACCATGCCGAGCAAGGTTTTCAGCACGTCAGACCTTCTTGATGGTCGATTTGCCGAACAGCCCGGACGGCTTGATCGACAGCACCAGCAGCAGCAGGACGAGGCCCGGCACGTCCTTGTAGCCGGTGGACAGGTAGTAGCCGGTCAGGGTCTCGACGATGCCGAGGATCAGCCCGCCGACCACCACGCCGTAGCCGGACGAAAGCCCGCCGATGATGGCGACGGCAAACGCCTTGAGCCCGAGCACGCCGCCCATTGAGGCTCCGGTCAAGGTCACGGGCGCCACCAGAACGCCGGCGAAGGCCGCCGTCATCGACGACAGGGCGTAGGAAAAAGTGATTACCAGGGAGGTGTTGATGCCCATCAGCCCGGCGGCGTCGCGGTCGTTGGCGGTGGCGACCACGGCGCGGCCGTAGATCGAGCGGCGGTTGAACAGCTCGACCAGCCCCATCATGGCGATGGCGCCGACGACGATGACGATCTCCATCGGCAGCACGTTGACGCCCAGGAAGCCGATCGGCGCCTCGGGCAGCGGCGAGGGGAACTTCAGCGCGTCGCGGCCCCAGATGTTCTCGGCCAGGTTCTTGAAGATGATGCCGAGCGCGATCGTCGCCATGATCCAGCCGGATTCCGATTTGGTCTGGATGGCGCGGCGCACGCCCAGCCGCTCGACCACCGCGCCCTGCAACAGCCCAAATGCCAGCACGATCGGCAGCATCAGCCAGTAGCCGGTGATCGAGACAACCGTCAGCCCGACCAGGGAGCCGAGCATCAGTGCCTCGCCCTGACCGAAGTTCAGCGTTTTCGACGTGGAGAAGGTCAGCTGGTAGCCGAACGCGATGACGCCGTAGATCATGCCGACGGCGATGCCGCTGGTGATCAGCTGGGCCAGGATCTGCATGGCGCGAGAGCCTCGGGATCAGGTCTTCGGCTTGATCCGCATGGCGTTCTCGCCGGCGACATCCTCGGGGTGGGCGGCGACGACGCGGCCGTCCTTGACCAGGCCGAACACCGGGATGTTGCCGCTGATCGCCTCGTGGTCGGTGGCGCTATAGGGATGGTCGTAGACCGTCACCACGCCATCGACCTTGGTCTGCAGGTTCTCCAGCGCCTCGCGGATCTTCGGCCCGTCGGTGGACTTGGCCTGGTTGATCGCCGCCGACAGCAGATAGACGCTGTCATAGCCCTGTGCCGCGGAAACCGGCGAAGGCATGCGGTCAATCTTGTAGGTGACTTGGTAGGCCTCGACGAAGGCCTTTCGCTTGGGCGTGTTACCGGCCTGGATGAAGGTCTGCGGCATTTCGGCGCCGTCGCCGTTCGGTCCGGCATTGTCAATGAAGGTCGCCATCGACAGGGTCCAGCTGCCGATCATCGGCAGCTTCCAGCCGAGTTTGGCCATGCCGTTGGCGACCTGCGCCAGTTCGGGGCCGATGCCATAGGTCAGGATGACGTCGGCGTTGGCCTGCTTGGCGCGCAGAAGCTGCGCCGTCATGTCGGTGTCGCCGATGTTGAACTTTTCCGTGGCAACCGCTTTCACGCCCTTGGTCGCCAGCGCTTTCTCAAGGTCGGCGCGGCCGAGCTGGCCGTAGTTGGTGCTGTCGGCCAGAATCGCCGGCGCCTTGAAGCTGCGCCTGATGATCGCCTCCTCGACGATCATGCCGGACTGGATGATGTCGTTGGCCGAAGTGCGGAAGACGTAGTTGGTCTTCTCCTTTGGGGCGGCGAACTGCTGCGCGATCACCGTGCCGGTGGCGACGTTGTTGATCACCGGGATCTCGGCCTCTTGGTAGAAGCGCTGCGACGCCAGGGCGACGCCGGTGTTGATGAAGCCGAGCGTCGCGACCACGCGCTCCTTGTTGATCAGCTCCTGGGCGATC
>JANXRT010000351.1 GCA_025356735.1 Acetobacteraceae bacterium
TGTTGCCGGCGAGGCGCGGCACGATCGTCAGCACGAACTCGGCGCGAAAATTGAGGTTTCGGCGGAAATCGAGCAGCCCCATGCTTTCGAACGTGCTTATCAGCACACCCAGCCCGAGCGCCACGATGACCGGCACCAGCCGGGGCTCATCGAGATAGACCGCGGCTGGATAGGCGACCGCGGCGATGATGCCGGCGGTGACGATGCCGCGGGCGAGGTTGAGCGTCGCCGCGGTGTCGTACATTTTCTTGCCGATGGTCTTTTCGCGGATTAGCGCGTCCTGAACGCCGAAGTACGAAAACGCGTCGAGGCCGGTGCTGAACGACAGTCCTAACGCCACCAATCCGAAGTCGGCGGGTGTCAGCAACCGAGCCAGGATCAAGGTGCTGAAGAAGCCGATGACGCGCACGATGACGCGCCAGGCCAGCACCCAGCCGGCACTGGTGATGGTGCGCGCCGACAGCGAGCGCTTTGCGGCCGCATCATACAGCGACGCATCGTACGGCGATGGGGGCGGCAGCGGCACATCCTGCCGGCGCGACCACGCGGTCATCGCGCCATCGTCAAGGCAGCGGCCAGGATGAGGCGCTCCAGGATATGGAGGCGCTCCCGGAACCTGCGTTGCCTCATGTCGGGATCTGATCTGGCACTGGACTTTCACGACCGCCAACAGGCAGGGCTAAAGATAAGGCGGAGCTGAAGAAATTGGCGCTCGCACCACATTGGAAATTCAGCAAGTTGTTGAAACCGCAGACATACAGGCCGGGAGGCCGTGGACGGCAGAGGGTAGTCAGGTGGGCACGGTTGGCAACGACATTATCAGATCGGCAGGGCAGGAAGAAACCGGTAGTTCACGCAAGATCGCAAATCATTCCTGAAATTTCAACCGTTGAATACAACCACTGATTGAGCGGCGGATCTGATCTGACATGACCGGCCATGTCATCTCCCTTGCCAGGCAGGCTTCCGCTTGCTCAGGAAGGCCTCCAAACCCTCGCGAAAGTCGTGGCTGGCATAGCACCGCGCGATGAGATCGCCGTCATCATCCGGCTTGTCCGTCTCGTTCAGCCGGCGAAGGGCTTCCTTGGTCACCTGAAGCGTCAGCGGCGCGTAGCCGGCAACTTGCTCGGCCAGTGCCTCGGCGCGCGCGCCGAGATCTTCGGCGGTCGGCAGGACCTCGGACAGCAGGCCGATCGACCTCGCCTCATCGGCCTCCATCAGCCGGGCGGTGAAGATCAGATCCTTGACCCGGGCCGGTCCGATCAGAGCGGACAACCGGCGGTAGTTGCTCAGCGACAGGCAGTTGCCGAGGGTGCGTGCGATTGGAAAGCCGAACCTCAGGTTGGCGGCGCCGATGCGCAGGTCGCAGCAGGCGGCGATCGCGGCCCCGCCGCCGGTGCAGGCGCCGACGATGGCGGCGATCGTCGGCACCCGGCAGCGCTCGAGCGCGGTCAGCACCCGATCAATCCGGGCCTCGTATTCGATGCCGTCCCGGGCGCCGGAGAAGGCGCGAAACTGCGCGATGTCGGTGCCGGCGGCGAAGGCGCGGTCGCCGGCGCCGGTCAGGATCAACGCCCGCATCGACCGGTCGGCATCCGCCTCGGCGCAGATTTCCGCCAGCCGGTCGTACATCGCGAAGGTCAGGGCATTGCGCGATTGCGGGCGGTTGAAGGTGATGCGGCCGATGCCGGCGCTGGCTTCGTAAAGCAGTTCTTCGGTCATGCTGATCCTGCGGCGATATCAAAGCGTCCCATCGCATTCGCCGGCTTTGCAAGCAAGGCTCCCGGCGCGGACGCCAGGCCGAGGGATCGGCGTGGGTAGTAGTTGATGAGACGACGATTTTCTTCTAGCCTGATCGGCCCTCGCACCGACGGTCAACCAGAAACCGCGGGCGAGAACAAGACCCGAGGAGAAGCACGTCTTGCAGCCGACTGATATCCGCGATCCCGACTATTTTCATAAAGTCGTTGATTGCCAATGGGCTTGCCCCGCGCACACCCCGGTTCCCGAATACATCCGACTGATCTCGGCCCGGCGCTATGCCGACGCCTATATGATCAACTGGAAGTCGAATGTTTTTCCCGGCGTGCTCGGCCGCACCTGCGACCGCCCGTGTGAGCCGGCCTGCCGCCGCGGCCGCGTCGATGAGGAGCCGGTGGCGATCTGCCGGCTGAAGCGCGTGGCCGCCGATTACAAGGGCGACGTTTCCAGCCGCATGCCGCCGAAGCCCGCCGCGCGCAACGGCCGCCGCATCGCTTTGGTCGGTGCCGGCCCGGCCTCGCTGACGGTAGCGCGCGACCTGGCGCCGCTTGGCTACGAACTTACCCTGTTCGACGGCGACCGCCGTGGCGGGGGCATGATCCGCAGTCAAATTCCAAAGTTCCGGCTGCCGGAGGAGGTGATCGACGAGGAGGTCGGCTACATCCTCGACCTCGGCATCGAGACCCGGTTCGGCACCCGCGTCGATAGCCTGAAAGGCCTGCTGGCCGAAGGCTTCGACGCCGTGTTCGTCGGCTCCGGTGCGCCGCGTGGCCGCGACCTCGATCTGCCCGGTCGGCAGGAGGCATCGGAGAACATCCATATCGGCATTGACTGGCTGGCCTCGGTCTCGTTCGGCCATGTCGAGAAGATCGGCCGCCGCGTCATCGTGCTCGGCGGCGGCAACACGGCGATGGATTGCTGCCGGTCATCGCGCCGGCTTGGCGGTGAAGACGTCAAGGTCGTGGTCCGCAGCGGCTTCGACGAGATGAAGGCTTCTCCCTGGGAAAAGCAGGACGCGCTGAATGAGGACATTCCGATCCTCAACTACCTGGTGCCGAAGGAATTTCTCCACGAGGACGGCCGCCTGGTCGGCATGATGTTCGAGAAGGTCGCCGCCCGTATCGACGCCGACGGCCGCCGCCATCTGGAGGCGACTGGCGAGCCGGATGTGCGGATCGACGCCGACGACGTGCTGATCGCCGTCGGCCAGCAGAATTCCTTCCCGTGGATCGAACGCGATATCGGCCTCGAGTTCGATCGCTCCGGCATGCCGATCGTTTCGGAAGTCACCCACCGATCTACCCGGGAAAACGTGTTCTTCGGCGGTGACGCGGCGTTCGGGCCGAAGAACATCATCTGGGCGGTGGCGCACGGCCACCAGGCCGCGATCTCGATCCACAAGCTTTGTGAGGGCGAGGACGTGGAGGCACGGCCGCCGCCGATGGTCACGCTGACCAGCCAGAAGATGGGCATCCACGAGTGGAGCTACGACAACGACGTTTCCAACGATCTGCGCTTTCGGGTGCCGCACCAGGACAAGGCGATCGCGTTGCGCGACATCCGCTCCGAGGTCGAGCTTGGCTATGACGACGCGCTGGCCTTCAAGGAGGCGCAGCGCTGCCTCAATTGCGACATCCAGACCGTGTTCACCGACAAGCTCTGCATCGAGTGCGATGCCTGCGTCGATATCTGCCCGGTCGATTGCATCAGCTTCGTCGATAACGGCCCGGAGGCGGAACTGCGCCAGCGTCTGACCGCGCCGGCTCATAACCTGACGCAGGCGCTTTATGTCTCGAACGCGCTGAAGACCGGTCGGGTGATGGCCAAGGACGAGGATGTCTGCCTGCATTGCGGCCTGTGCGCCGAGCGCTGCCCGACCGGGGCGTGGGACATGCAGGGCACCCTGATCGACATGGCGCAAGCCGGAACGGAAAAGGTGCTCGCATGCTCCAGGCACTAGAACGGGTCAACGATTTCGTCGTCAAGTTCGCCAACGTCAACGGATCGGGTTCGGCCAGCGCCAACGCGCTGTTCGCCAAGTCGATCCTCCGCATGGGCGTGCCGGTGGCGCCGCGCAACATCTTCCCATCCAACATCCAGGGCCTGCCGACCTGGTACGAGGTCCGGGTGTCGGAAGCCGGCTACCTTGGCGCGCGCGGCGGCTCCGACTTGATGGTCGCGATGAACCCGCAGACCTGGGCCGAGGACGTGGCGGGGATCGAGCCCGGGGGATATCTTTTCTACGACAGCACCAAGCCGATGCCGGCCTCGCGCTTTCGCCCCGACATCAACGTCATCGGCGTGCCCCTGACCGAAATCTGTAACCGCGAATACACCGACACGCGTCAGCGCCAGCTGTTCAAGAATATCGTTTACGTGGGCGCCTTGTCGGCGCTGCTCGATATGGATCCGGTGGTGATCGAGCAGCTTCTCGGCGAGCAGTTCAAGGGCCGTGACAAGCTGATCGCGGCCAACGTCCAGGCGCTGCACATGGGCCGCGACTATGCCCGCGCCAACCTGACCTGCCCGATCGGGCTGCGGGTGCGCCATTCGGACAAGGTTGGAGACCGCATCTCGATCGAGGGTAACGCCGCCGCGGCACTCGGTGCCGTGTATGGCGGCGCCACGGTTTGCGCATGGTATCCGATCACGCCTTCCTCGTCGTTGGCCGAGGCCTTCCAGCGCTACTGCGCGCGCTACCGCACCGACAAGGAAACACAGACAAATAAATTTGCCATTGTTCAGGCCGAGGACGAACTGTCCTCGATCGGCATGGTGATCGGCGCCGGCTGGAACGGCGCGCGCGCCTTCACCGCGACCTCTGGCCCAGGCATCTCGCTGATGCAAGAGTTTTTCGGCCTGGCCTACTTCGCCGAAATCCCCGCCGTGATCTTCGACGTGCAGCGCGCGGGACCCTCCACGGGGATGCCGACGCGCAACCAGCAATGCGATATCCTCGCCTGCGCCTATGCCTCGCACGGCGACACCAAGCACGTTCTGCTGTTTCCCGAAGACCCTTACGAATGCTTCGAGATGAGTGCGTTGTCGTTCGATCTTGCCGACCGGCTGCAGACGCCGATTTTCGTCATGCTCGACCTCGACATCGGCATGAACGAGCGGCTGTGCAAACCTTTTGTCTGGGATGACGCAAGGAAACTCGACCGCGGCAAGGTGATGACCGCCGAGCAACTGACAGCCGGCGCGAAGTTCGGCCGCTACCTTGACGTCGATGGCGACGGCATTGCCTATCGCACGCTGCCCGGCACCCACCCGACCAAGGGCGCATTCTTCACGCGCGGCACGTCGAAGGACAGGTTCGCCCGGTATTCCGAGGAAGGTGCCGACTACGCCGACAACATGGATCGGCTGCTGAAGAAGTTCGAAACCGCGAAGGATCTGGTGCCGAATCCAGTTGTTCGCATCTGCCCCGATACCACGCCAATCGGTGCGATCTACTATGGCTCGACCAGCCCGGCAATGTCCGAGGCGTGGGAGCGGCTAGCCGAGCGCGGCATCCATGTCGATCTGCTGCGGGTGCGCGGCTTCCCGTTCAACGACGCCGTGCGCGCCTTCATCGACGCCCACGACCAAGTCTTCGTCATCGAGCAGAACCGCGACGCTCAGCTTCGCATGCTGCTGGTCAATGAGCTCGAAATCGATCCGAGGAAGCTGACCCGGGTGCTGCACTACGACGGCACCCCGATCACAGCGCGGATCATCGCGCAGGCGATCGCCGACAAAGCCATCACCGCGGAACCGATCCGCCAGCGAGAGGCCGTAACGTGAGCTTTCTTCCCAAACCCAGGATGCACCATCCCGACCTGCACACCAACGCGCTCGGCCTGACGCGCCGGGACTACGAGGGCGCGATCTCCACGCTTTGCGCTGGCTGCGGCCATGACAGCATCAGCGCCGCCATCGTGCGCGCCTGCTTCGAGCTCGACATCGAGCCGCACCGCGTTGCCAAGCTGTCAGGCATCGGCTGCACGTCCAAGACTCCCACGTACTTTCTCGGCGCCTCGCACGGCTTCAACTCGGTGCATGGCCGCATGCCATCGGTGCTGACCGGCGCCAACCTTGCCAACCACGACCTGATCTACCTTGGCGTCTCGGGCGATGGCGACAGCGCCTCGATTGGCTTTGGACAGTTCGCCCATTCTATCCGCCGTGGCGTCAACATGACCTATATCGTTGAGAACAACGGCGTTTATGGTCTGACCAAGGGCCAGTTCTCGGCGACCTCCGACAAGGGCGCGAAGTCGAAGCGCGGCGTCGTCAACAGCGACGAGGCGATCGACATGGTCAGCATCGCGCTGCAGCTTGGCGCTACCTTCGTGGCGCGAAGCTTTTCCGGCGACAAGGTGCAGCTGGTGCCGCTGATCCAGGCCGCGTTGCGCCACAAGGGGGCCGCCTTCATCGACTGCATCAGCCCCTGCGTCGCCTTCAACAACCATGACGGCTCGACAAAAAGCTATGATTACGTGCGTGAGCATAACAGCGCGATGAACTACCTCGACGTCATCACCGGCCGCGACGAGATCGTGGTCGACTACGCGCCGGGCACCACCGAGATCGTTACCCAGCATGACGGCTCGACGTTGCAGCTGCGAAAGCTGTCGCAGGATTACGACGTCCATGACCGCGTCGCCGCCATCGCCTTCCTGGCCGAACGCCATGCCGCCGGCGACATCCCTACCGGCCTGATCTATGTCGATCCGGAGGCAGACGATTTACATGGATATCTGCATACCTCGCCCACGCCGTTGAATGCACTTACGGACTCAGAACTCTGTCCGGGTTCTGCGGCATTGGAGAAACTTAACGCCAGCTTGAGGTAAGGATAGGGTCTGCCCCAAACCCCGCTGAGGAGCGGCCCCGTAGCCGCATCATTTTAGGACTTCGCGTTTGGCCAAGGGCGCCACGAACTGTGCTTCGGTGTCCCTCGGGAACAGAATCCAGGTGTCCTGCGACACCTCGGTGATGAACGTGTCGACCATCGGCCGGCCGGCCGGCTTGGCGTATACCGCCGCGAAATGCGCCCTCGGCAGCAGGGTGCGTATCACCCTCGCCGTGGCGCCGGTATCGACCAGGTCATCGACGATCAGGAAACCGGTGCCGTCGCCGGCCGCGGCCGGTGGCTTGGTCACCACGGGCTCGCCCTTGATTTCCTCGTCATAGGTGACGATTGAGACGCTTTCGATCAACCGGCAATCAAGCTCGCGCGCGATGATCGCGGCCGGGATCAGCCCGCCGCGGGTGATCGCGACGATGCCGGTGAACGGGCCGAGGTCCATCAGTCGCCACGCCAGGGCGCGGGCATCGCGGTGCAGCTGGTCCCAGCTCACCGTGTAGTAGTGCACCGCCATCAGAACAGCTTTCCGCCATCGGGCACCGGCTGGTCCGGCCGTAGCAGCACCACCGCGCCGTCGGCGTCCGGCATGCCGAGCGTCAGCACCTCGCTGATGAATTTCCCGATCTGGCGCGGCGCGAAATTGACCACAGCGCAGACCTGCCGACCGATCAGCTGCTCGGGCGTGTAGTGCACCGTCAGTTGCGCGGAGGATTGCCGCAGGCCGATGGTCGGGCCGAAATCGATGCGCAGCTTGATCGCCGGTTTGCGTGCCTCAGGATACGGCTCGGCGGCGACCACCGTGCCGACGCGGATGTCGACCCGCTCGAAATCGGCATAGGGAATGGGTTCAACCACGCGAATCGCTCCTGCTGACGGGCGATGATGGCACACTGCCTCGCATTGCCAAGCGCCTGCGGGCGATGCAAACAGCAGGCAGGTTTTGCCGGAGGGTACCTTGCGCGATTTTCATCTGCCGGGCCGCAGCCCGGTCTACGGCGTCAACGGCATGGCGGCGACATCGATGCCGGCCGCCACGCTGACCGCGCTCGACGTGCTGCGCGCCGGCGGTAACGCGATCGACGCCGCGGTCGCGGCGGCGGCGGTGCTCGGCGTGATCGAACCGCAATCGACCGGGATCGGCGGCGATTGCTTCTGCCTGTACGCGCCCGCGGGGACCGGCCGGGTGGTGGCGCTGAACGGCTCCGGCCGGGCAGGTGCGGCCTACTCGATCGACTGGTTCGAGCACCAGGGCATTCCCGCGATAGAGAATACCAGCCCGCACGCGGTCACCATCCCGGGCGCGGTCAACGCCTGGGAAACGCTGCTGGCGGCGCACGGCACCAAGGGACTCGGCGAGCTGCTGCAGCCCGCGATCCGGTTCGCCGAGGATGGCTGGCCGGTCGGCAGCAAGGTCGCCTGGGACTGGGCTCGCCAAGTGCCAAAACTGCGCAATAACGGCGCCGACGCCTTCCTGCCAAACGGCACGGCGCCGCAGCCGGG
>JANXRT010000470.1 GCA_025356735.1 Acetobacteraceae bacterium
CCTCGCGCGCGATGCCGATGATCGGGATGTCCAATCCCTCGTCGCGCACCAGCCCGTACAGCGCCGGGAAGATCTGCTTGTAGGCAAGATCGCCGGTGGCGCCGAAGAACACCAGCGCGTCGGAATGCGGCGGGGCGGCGCTGTCGCTCATCCTGCATTCCCGGTTTCCGGCGGCTTCTCGACATGGCCGCCAAACTCGAAGCGCAACGCTGACAATAGCTTGTCGCCGAACTCGGCCTCGCCGCGCGAGCTGAAGCGCGCGAACAGCGCCGCCGCCAGCACCGGGGTCGGCACGCTCTCATCGATCGCCGCCTGCAAGGTCCAACGACCCTCGCCAGAGTCGGAAACGCGGCCGTGGAAGTTGCCGAGGTCGGGGCTTTTGCGCAGGGCGCTGGCAGTGAGGTCAAGCAGCCAAGATCCGACCACGCTGCCGCGTCGCCAGACCTCGGCGACCTGGCCGATGTCGAAGTCGTACTGGTAGTGCTCCGGGTGGCGCAGCGGCGTCGTCTCGGCATCGACCGTGCGCGTGGAAAGGCCCTCGCCAGCATGATGAAGGATGTTCAGCCCCTCGGCGTAAGCCGCCATCAGCCCGTATTCAATGCCGTTATGGACCATTTTCACAAAATGTCCGGCGCCATTCGGACCGCAATGCAGGTAGCCGTGCTCGGCCTGCGTCGGCTCGCCGGTCGCACCTGGCGTGCGTGGTGAGGCGCCGATGCCGGGTGCCAGCGACTGGAAGATCGGGTCGAGATGGGCAACGACGTCGTTCTCGCCGCCGATCATGTGGCAGTAGCCGCGCTCCAGCCCCCAGACGCCGCCGCTGACGCCGACATCGACATAGTGGATGCCTTTCGCCTTCAGCTCCTGCGCCCGGCGGATGTCGTCGTGATAGTAGGAGTTGCCGCCATCAATCAGGATGTCGCCGGGCTCCAGCAGCGGCACGACGGTTTCCAGCTCATGGTCGACCGCCGCGGCCGGCAGCATGAACCAGACCGCGCGCGGCTTCTGCAACGCCGCCACGAAATCGGGCAGGCTGGTGGTGCCCTTGGCGCCCTGATCGACCAGCATCTTGACCGAGGCCGCGTTGGTGTCGAACACGACGCAGTCATGCCCCGCCTTCATCAGCCGCAGCACCATGTTGCTGCCCATCCGTCCCAGGCCAATCATGCCGAGCTGCATCGATTTCTCTCCGTGGACTATTGGTTTCGCGCGATCGTATCACGTGCCGCGGCAGCGACCTTCTCGGGCGAGAAGCCGAAATGCTCGGCTACGATCGCGATCGGCGCCGACATGCCGAAGGTGTTCATCCCAAGGATCACGCCGCGCGACCCGGCATAGCGATCCCAGCCGATCGCCGAGGCCTCCTCGACCGTCACCCGCGCCATCATCGCAGGCGGCAACACGCTGTCGCGATACGCTTGGTCCTGCGCCTCGAACAGTTCCCATGACGGAAAGCTGACGATACGGGCGGCGATGTTTTCCTTCGCAAGCAACTCGCGCGCCGCAACGATCAGGCCGACCTCGCTGCCAGTCGCGATCAAAATCACGTCCGGCTTGCCATTCGGCGCATCGGCCAGGATATAGGCGCCGCGGGCCAGGCCGGAGGCAGCCGCATATTTCGTGCGATCCAGGATCGGCAATGGCTGGCGGGAGCAGATCAGGGCGGCCGGCCGCTTATGCTGACTGAAGACGAAGCGATAGGCTTCGGCCATCTCGTTGGCGTCGGCCGGGCGGATCACCATCATGCCCGGCACCGCGCGCAGGGAGAGTATCTGCTCGATCGGCTGGTGCGTCGGTCCGTCCTCGCCGACGCCGATGCTGTCATGGGTCCAGACATGCAGCACCGGCAGTTCCATCAGCGCGGCCAGGCGGATGGCGCCGCGGGCATAGTCGGTGAACACCAGGAAGCCGGAGCCGAACGCCCGCAGCCCGCACAGCGCCATGCCGTTGACCACGGCGCACATCGCATGCTCACGCACGCCGAAATGGAAGTTGCGGCCGGCATGGTTGCCGATCGGCCCGTCCGGCTGGAAGTTGCCCGCACCCTCGAAGGTGAGCTTGGTCTTCGTGCTCGGCGCCAGATCGGCGGCGCCGCCAAGCAGCCAAG
>JANXRT010000394.1 GCA_025356735.1 Acetobacteraceae bacterium
CGCCGCCTTCACCTTTCTCAGCCCGGTGCTGCCGCTTTTCCTGCCGACCTTGGGCGTCGCCGCCGGCGGGCCGCTTGAATTTTGGACCGGGCTGCTCGCCTCCGTCGCCTCGTTCTTCGCCGCCTTCATGGCGCCGATCTGGGGCCGGATGTCGGATCGCCACGGGCGCAAGCCGATGGTGCTGCGGTCCTGCTTCGCGATCGGCGTCTTCACCTTGCTGATGGGCCTCGCCGGCAGCGTCTGGCACCTGCTGGTGCTGCGCGCGCTGCTCGGCGCCTTTGCCGGCTTTTCTTCATCGTCGGTCGTGCTGGTGGCGAGCCAGGTGCCGGCGCGCCGGCTGGGCTACTCGCTCGGCCTGCTCAGCACCGGCCAGCTGGTCGGCTCGCTAATGGGCCCGGTGCTCGGCGGCCTGATGGCGGACCTCACCGGCAGCTTCCGGATTCCGTTCTTCATCGCGGGCGTCGTGTCGCTGGTGGCGTTCGCGCTGTGCTGGCTGCTGGTGCCGGAGCGCTTCACGCCGCCCAAGGAAAAACAGAAAAGCCTGTCCATGCGCCAGTCGGTGCGCACCTTGTCGCGCACCGCCGGCCTGTCGGCGCTGGTCCTGGTGCTGCTGCTGACCCAGTTCGCGGTCATGGCGGTGGCGCCGATCATTACCCTGTTCGTCCAGCAGATGGTCGGGCCCCGGCCCGATCTGGCGACCCTGGGCGGCCTCGCCTTTTCGGTCACCGGGCTTGCCGGCGTGTTCGCGGTGCCGCTGCTGGGCCGCGTCAGCGACCGCTTCGGCGAGCGCCGGGTGCTGCTGTTCACCCTCGCCGGTGCGGCGCTGCTGACCGCGCCGCAAGCCTTGGTTGGCAACTACTGGACGTTCGTCGCCGAGCGCTTCGGCGTCGGGCTGTTCGTCGGCGGCATCGTGCCGGCGGCCAACACGCTGGTCGCCAAGCTGACCCCACCCGGCGAGCGCGGCATGATCTACGGCCTGACCTCCTCGGCCTACTTCCTCGGCAACTCGCTGGGGCCGGTGACCGGCGGCGCGGTGGCGGCGGTGTTCGGCCTGCATGCCGTGTTCCTGCTGACCGCGGGCCTGCTGTTCGCCAACCTCGCCTGGGTCTATTTCACGGTTTCCAACCCGCCAGGCTCCGACTTGTCTGGCGAATGCTGACGGGCGGGAAGACGTGGTTGTGCGGACGGCCCCGATCGGGCCTAGTGTTCCGGGTGCCCTGCCACCGAAGGACAACCGGATGATCGAAACGCTGGCCGGCCGGCGCATCCTGCTGGTCGAGGACGAGGTGCTGATCGCGATGCTGCTGGAAGACGCCTTCATCGAGGCCGGCTGCCAGGTGATTGGCCCGTTCGGACGTTTTTCCGAAGCGCTGGCCGCCGCCCGGGATGAGACCATCGATGCCGCCGTCCTCGACGTCAACGTCGCCGGCGAAAAGATCTATCCGGTTGCCGAGCTGCTTCACCGGCGCCTCGTGCCGTTCCTGCTGCTGAGCGGCTATGGCGACGACGCGGTGCCGCCCGACCGGCCGAAATGGCAGGTATGCGCCAAACCCTTCAACATCGGTGACGTGCTGGCCCGGCTGGCTCGACTGCTGCCGTCGCCGGCATAGAAGCCGCCCTGCCCTGTCATGAGACAAGCCGCCGCGTCCGGCGATACGGAACCGCGGGAACGATGAAGCGTTATTTCGCACGCCCTGCTGCAACCTGGGGGAAGACGACGCCATGATCCTTATCCTGATCATTCTGCTGTTCATCCTGTTCGGCGGCGGCGGCTTCTACGGCTACCGTCGCCAGTACTACGGCGGCGGCGGTTTTAGCCTGCTCAGCTTCCTGCTGGTGATCATCCTGCTGATCGCCCTGTTCGGCGGCCCGCGCATGGGCTGGTACAGCTACTGAAACGCCAGCCGAACCTATCAACCCGCCGCGACGCGCGTCGGCACAGGTCGCCAATCATGGATTCCAATCCTGAGCCTTCCAGTACTCTCTCACCGGAGCCGCCTCACGCGTCGCTGGCCGAGCGCCTTGCCGGTTGCCGCGGCGCCACCGAGGCGCTGGCCGCGGGATTGTCGCCGGAGGACCAGTGCGTCCAGTCGATGCCCGATGCGAGCCCGGCCAAGTGGCACCGCGCCCACACCACCTGGTTCCTGGAGCAGTTCATCCTGCAGGCGTTCGAGCCGGGCTACGTGCCGTTCGATGCCGAATTCGGCTTCCTGTTCAACTCCTACTACGACGCCGTCGGCGCGCGCCATCCGCGCCCGATGCGCGGCCTGCTGACCCGCCCGCCGGCCTCGCGCGTCGCCGAGTACCGCGCCCATGTCGATGCGGCGATGGCGCGGTTCCTGCCGGACGCGCCGGCGGCGGCGCGCGACCTGGCCGAACTCGCGATCCAGCATGAGCAGCAGCATCAGGAGCTTCTGCTGACAGACATGCTGCATGCCTTCGCGCAGAACCCGCTGCTGCCGGCGGTGCTGCCGGGCTGGTCCGCGGCGGCGGTTGGCGGTTCCGGACCGGCCTCGAACGACCGGTTCGTGCGCTGCGAGGGTGGCGTGTTCGAGATCGGCCATGCCGGCGGCGGCTTCTGCTTCGACAACGAGACGCCCTTGCACAAGGTCTATCTTCAGCCTTATCGAATCGCGAAAAGGCTGGTGACCAGCCGCGACTGGCTGGCGTTCATCGCCGATGGCGGCTATCGCGCGCCGAACCTGTGGATGTCGGATGGTTGGGGCGCGTCGCAGCAGAACGGCTGGGCCGCGCCGCTGTACTGGCGGCTCATCGGAAAAGAATGGTTTCAGATGGGGCTGGGTGGCCTGGCGCCGCTGGTTGCGGACGAGCCGGTGCGCCATGTCAGCTGGTACGAGGCCGACGCCTTCGCGCGTTGGGCCGGCGCGCGGCTGCCGACCGAGGCCGAGTGGGAGGTCGCGGCAGGCGCCGGCAAGCTGGCCGATGGGTTCGACAAGGTTTGGCAGTGGACCGCCAGCGCCTACAGCCCCTATCCCGGCTTTCACCCTCCCGCGGGTGCCGTCGGTGAATACAACGGCAAGTTCATGGTCAACCAGATGGTGCTGCGCGGCAGCTCGCTGGCGACCGCGCCCGGGCACAGCCGCGCGAGCTACCGCAACTTCTTCCATCCGGACCGGCGTTGGCAGTTTTCTGGCCTGCGGCTGGCGCGCGACGAATAAGGAACCGCGATGCCCGATGACGGGGGATTACGAACGAAGCCGGACACGGGTTTCGACCCGGAGGTTGCGGAAGTGGCGCTCGCCGGACTGCGCGCGACGGTGAAGACCTTGCCGGCCCGGCTGTTCTACGACGAGGCCGGCTGCCGGCTGTTCGATGCCATCACCGGACTGGCCGAATACTATCCGACACGCACCGAGATGGCGCTGTTGCCGACCGTCGCCGCCGACATTTCCGAAGTGCTCCCGGCTGGCGCGGCGCTGGTCGAGTACGGCGCCAGCGACGAGGCCAAGGCGAGTTTTCTGCTCGACGCTGGCGAGTTTGCCGCCTATGTGCCGATCGACGTCGCGCGGCCGGCACTCGATCGGCTGCGGGTCCGCATGGAAGTGACGTGGCCCGGTTTGCTTGTGGCACCGGTCGTGGCCGACTTCCTCCAGCCGATCGTGCTGCCGGCTTGCATCGGCGAGCGGGAGCGGCTCGGCTTCTTTCCGGGATCGACCATCGGCAACCTCGATCCCGCGCAGGTGGAGCGGTTCCTCGGCGAGGTCCGCATCACCCTGGGGCGGCAGGCGCGCTTCCTCGTCGGGGTCGATCTCCGAAAAAGTCGGGATGTGTTGCTGCCGGCCTACGATGACGCCGCGGGCGTCACCGCCGCGTTCAACCGCAACCTGCTGGTTCGGCTCAACCGGGAGGCGGATGCCGATTTCATCGTCGGAAACTTTCGCCATGAAGCGCGGTGGAACGACGCGGAAGGCCGCATCGAGATGCACCTGGTCAGCACGCGGGCGCAGGATGTGCGGCTGGCCGGCGACATCATCCGGTTCGGGCCGGGCGAGAGCATCCATACCGAGAACAGCTACAAGTTTACCATTGCCGGGTTTTCCACCCTGGCCGCGATTGCCGGCTGGGGCCTGGCGCGGAGCTGGACCGACCCAGCCGGGTTATTTTCCGTTGTCCTGCTGGAACAGGCATCGGGATAGGACCATGCCGATCTGCGAGGCGGACCCGTGGCGCTTGCAGTATTTCGCCGGCGTGCCCTGCCCGCCTGGCGTGAACATCCCGACCGAGGATGCCGATGCGTGGCTTTGGCAGCCCGAACATCGCTGGGTTTACGACAAGCTCACCGTCGCGCTGTCGCAACGAATAAAGGCGGCGCCGCATGGGGTCGAACCGGATGCCTATCCAGTGTTCTCCAAGCCGATCGTCAATCTGCGTGGCATGGGCATCGACAGCCGCGCTATCCTCTCCGCCGCCGAATACCAGGCGGCGATGACACCCGGCCATTTCTGGATGGAGCTTTTGACCGGTGAGCATGTCAGCAGCGACGCGGCCGTGCTGGATGGCGAGCCGGCCTGGTGGCGCCACGCCGTCGGCATGCCCGGCGAGGGCGGCACCTTCGATCACTGGATCGTCGAGGCCGCCCGGCGGCCGGCGCTGGAGGCCGATTGCGGCGGCTGGATCGCGCGCCACCTCGCCGGTTACACCGGCATGGTCAATTTGGAAACCATCGGCGGGCGCATCATCGAAATCCATCTGCGCTTCGCCGACCAGTGGCCCGACCTTTACGGCGCCGGCTGGGTGGAGGCGCTGATCGCGCTGCACGCCGAGCACCGGTGGGAGTTCGCCGACGCGGATCGCACCACCGGCTACAGCGTCGTGCTATTCGGGCCGAAGCACCTGCGCTACCGCCATCCGGACCCGGCGGTGCTGAGCGCGGTCCGCGGAATGGCGGGCGTCAGCAGCGTGCAGATCACCTTCCATGAGGGCCGCGAAACCGGCAGCCATGCGATGCCGCCGGGCGGGTTTCGCCTGGCGATCGTCAATGCGGGCTGCCTGGAGGTTGGGGTGGCGGCGCGTGGGCTGCTTTGGGGGGAGTTCAGCAAGGCCCGGGCGCTGCCCCTAGACCCCGCTCCGGAAGCGCCGGAGAGCGCATCCGCTAAGTAGGGGGTGTCCAGAGGGCGACGGCCCTTTGGTGGGGTTTGGGGCGAAGCCCCATGCTTGCTTGCCTACGGCACAGAAAGTCGTCGAACATCGCCGTGAATCGCTCGGCACCGACGGGGTTCAGGTGGCTGAAGCCGTCGCCGAACCAGGCGTTGGGCCAGGACGGGAACAACGGGCCGGCGATCTCCAGGTTGGGATGGCGGGCGGCGACGGCTTGCAGGTAGGCCGTGAAGCCGCGTTCGAGTCCGGGCGTGATCGCGGCGCGGGTTGCCTCGTTCACCGGCATTGCCACGAACGCAGCGGGAATTTTTCGAAGTTGCAGCAGGGTCAGCAGGCGATCGAAATACTCGGCCTGGATCGGCAGCGGCTTGAAGCCGGTCAGGCTCCCTTCCCTCGCCACCTCGGCCGAGCCGGCAGCGGTGCCGAAATAGTATTGGCCACGCGCCCGGATGCCTTCGTCGAAGGCGGCGTTGTTGCGCCACCAGCGCAGGCCGATTCCCGCTTTCAGCATGGCGTTGAAGTAGAACGGCGGGAACCGGAGGTCGTGCAGCGAGGCCCGGAGTTGCGGCGGCAGATGGTCGTCGTGGTACGGCGTCGGCAGCCGCCGGTCGCCCAACCGGGCGGCGGTCGCCAGCACCTCACGCAGCGCGGCGCCGCCGATCAGGCCGTAGCGGACGCTGCGCTCCCAGAACAAATCCGGCAGGGCGAAATGCGCGGCGTCGATCGAGATCACGACCAGCTTGGGCGGCACCGGGCAGTCTAGCGCGCGCGAGGCGGTGACGTAGGCCTCGATCGCCTGGCCGCCGCCGACGGCCAGGTTGAGGGCGGTGATGCCGAGCCTGGCGGGCAGGATGTCGACCGCGGCCCGGCTGTCGCCGACGATCAGCACGTCGCCGATGTCGCAGGCGGCGAGCAGCTGCCGCTTGGCCAGCCAGTAGGGGTATTCCGGGTCCATGTAGGCGAGCGGAACCGCCGCGATCCAGATCCACGCGGCGGCAAACAGGAGGATCACCGAGCCGGCCGTGGCGGCCAGGAATTTCTGGAACGACGTCAAAACTGGAAATACAGGAATTCGCCGGTGCCGCCGATCGACAGCAAGGCTATGGCCAGCGCGGCGCCGAGGCCCAGCGCCCAGGACAGGCGCGGGGCCGGTCGGCCCGATGGCCGCATCATCCGCGCGACGATCGACTGCGAGTTCGGTAGCAGCCAGACGATCGTGTAGAGGCCGGCGAGCCAGGCGACGGTCAGCCCGGTCCTGGCCAGTACCACCGGATCGGCCGGCAGGTCGAGGCTGGAGCCGTGCAGGCCGGCCATGCCGGCCAGCAGGTCGGCCGCGTTGCCGAGAGATGCCGCGCGGAAGAACACCGCACCGACGAGCACGGACAGATAGGTCAGCGCGAGGCAGGCGGCCGGTGGCAGCCCAACCCTGGGCCGCGCGATGCGCCAGGCGTGGTTGACCGTCAGGTAGACCGCGTGCAGCAGGCCGAAGGCGAGGAACTGCGCTCCGGCGCCGTGCCAGGTGCCGGCCAGGGCCATGGTCGCGAACAGCGGCAGAGCGATCATCGCGGCGAAGCCGCCAGGGCGGGCCTGGGCGGCACGATCGGTTTTTTTTCCTTGTGCCGCCCGGCGGCGCAGCACCGCCAGCGCGATCGGGTTGTAGAGGTAGGTGTTGAGGTAGCGGGTCAGCGACATGTGCCAGCGCTGCCAGTAGTCGATCACCGACCGCGCCTTGTAGGGCGAGTTGAAGTTGGTCGGGAATTTCAGGTTGAACATCAAAGCGAGCCCGATCGCCATGTCGGAATAGCCGGAGAAATCAAAATACAGCTGCAACGAGTAGGAGCAGGCGACCTGCCAGGCGGCGACTGTTTCGAGGTTGGCGGCGGCGGCGAAGCCCGGTGCCACGACGGCGCCGATCGGGTCGGCAAGCAAGCACTTCTTCAGCAGCCCGATCGCCAGGAACGCGAGGCCGGTGGCGAGGTTGGCGCCGTTCGGCCGGTAGGTGGCGGGGTCGGCGAATTGCGGCGTCATCTCGCGATGGCTGAGGATGGGCCCGGCGATCAGATGCGGAAAGATCGTGACGAACAGGCTGTAGCCCAGTAACCCGACCGGCCGCGCGGAGCCGGCCCGGCAATCGAGCAGATAGCCGATCTGGGTGAAGGTGAAGAAGCTGATACCCAGCGGTAGCACCGGATCGGCCACCACAATGCCAGCGAAGCCCAGGATGGCGGCGAGGTATTTGTAATAAACCAATGCCATCAGATTGAGGGCGATCGCGCTACCCAGCAGCCAACCCTGCAATTGTGGC
>JANXRT010000406.1 GCA_025356735.1 Acetobacteraceae bacterium
GGCGAACATGGCCTGCGCGGCTTGAGCGGCTGGACCAGTGCACGTGACGCCCTGAAGGACGCGGCGGATCACGGTGTCTACGGCCTACCCGTCGATATCCGCCCGACCGGCTACATGTGGCCGTCGGACAAGCTTTTCCCCTGGACGGCTGAGGAGTGCCGGGCGGCGGTCCTGGGATATCCGGTCAAGTGGCGCGGCGATTTCGACAACTTCTGCGAACGCTTGCGCGGGAAGCGGGAGATGTCGGATGGCTTTGCGTTCCTCCATCAGACCTAAGTGCGGCATCGATGCTCAGGAGGACGTGGTGCAAAACGTCTTAGACTTGGGCAAGCTCATGGATTGGAGGAAATGATGCAAGACGATGTTTGTAAGATACGGACCGGCTACGAATGGCCTGACGGCAGACCGTTCCCGCTTACGCCCGAGGAAGCGTATTGGATCATACGCGGCTGGCTCGTTTTGCCAGCGTCGCAACCGGACGTCACGCATCTACATGAGATGCCGGGCAGGCTAGAGATGCTCAATGGCTACATCGCGCTCACGCATTGAACCAGAAAGCTGCTTAGGACTGCCTGTCGTATTAACTCCGCGCCAAGCACCATTCATTTATAACGGCTTCCCTTCCGGCATTTGCCCGCGTGAACCGAGGCCGACCGCTCGGCGTCCGTTCCCTGCTGACGGAGTCAGCCCGAGAGCACTCTGACGTTCTCGGTCATCATCGTATCCATCCGGTGAAGGCCGCGGTTCAGTTGGATAGCTTGCGCGTGGTGGGCGGTTTGCGCCCATGCCTCGGCAAGTGCCGCAACATCGTCGGCAAGCCTCTCGACGTCGACGGCAGCGGGATCAAAGGTTTTGCCGATCCAGTCCTTCATCTCGGCGTGGTTTTCGTGTGCTGGGTCGACGAGAGCGTCCAAGAACTCGGCATAACCCCAAGGGCCACCGACGTCTTCAGGCGGACAGCGTCCAGTGGCGTCGGTCAAGACAGAGTATGCCAGGCCGGGCACCGCGTCGGTGATGCGCTCGATTTTGACCGTATGCTCCCAGCTGTCGCCGAAGTCGTAGAGATACTTGATCGTCTTCACGCCGACATCCTCGAGGACATCGATCAGCCGAGCCTTGCGAGCATCGAGCGGACCATCCCCGAAATCGGTGTCGGGCACCCCCAGCCGACATCTCGCACCTTGATCTCGTAGAGATGGCTGTCGGTCCACCCCATGGCCGCCTGGATTACCCCATGCAGACGATCGAGCCGGATGGTCAGCGGCACCTGAAGCCGGCGCAGCACGGCGGGCTTGACGTCGTCGAGGGTGACTTTGAGCAGGGCGATGCGGGTGGCGGTCATGCCGCCAGGATACGGCGCTCCTGATCCGGCGCCCAGTTCCAGGGCAGCAACTCATCCAGCCGCCTGGCAGGATGGTCGGCGATGCGGCGCAGCACATCGGCCAGCCAGGCGCGGGGATCGACGTCGTTCAGCTTGGCTGTGGCAATCAGCGAATACATCGCCGCCGCCCGCTCACCCCCGCGATCGCTGCCGGCGAAAAGCCATGCCTTGCGGCCCAGGGCCACCCCACGCAGCGCTCGCTCGGCGGCGTTGTTGGTCAGGCAGATCCGGCCGTCGCTCAGGAACCGGCTGAACGTATCCCAGCGCTTGAGCATGTAGTCCATCGCGCGGCCAACCTCGGCATGCCGCGACATTCTGCCACGGGCGCTGCGCATCCAGGTCTCGAGCTCGGCCACCAGTGGCGCGACATGCTGTCGCCGCACGGCCAGGCGCTGTTCGGCCGGCAGGCCGTTGATGCTGCGCTCGACATCGAAGATCGCATCGATCCGGCGCACCGCTTCAGCTGCCAGCGGCGCACGCGCAAGCTGGGCCAGGTCGAACAGCTTGCGCCGCCCATGGGCCCAGCAACCAGCCTCGGTCATCGGACCTGGTTTGCGGCCGGGATGGTAGAGCTCGTTGAACCCGGCATAGGCGTCAGCCTGCAAGATGCTGGCATATCCGGCCAAATGCCGCCGCGGGTGCTCGCCCCGCCGATCCGGCGAGTAGTAGAACATCGCTGCTGGCGGCGCCGGCCCGCCGAACGGCCGGTCGTCGCGCACATAGGCCCATAATCGCCCGGTGGTCGTACGGCCCTTGGCCAGCACGGGCACCGTGGTGTCGTCACCATGGATACGGCTGCCCTGCATCACGTGCGCCAGGATCAGCATGAGCAACGGCGCCAGTGCCGCGGTGCACGCTCCCACCCAGTCGGCCAGGGTGGAAGTGTCGAGCTCGATCCCCTCGCGGGCGAAGCTGTCGCTCTGCCGGTTCAACGGCAAGTGCTGGCAAAACTTCGCCTCCAGGATCATCGCCAGCAGTTCCGGCCCGGCTCGGCCGCGGGCGATCGTGTGGAACGGCGCCGGCGGCTGGGTGATCGTCTCGCAAGCCCGGCAGGTGAACCGCTCCCGCACCGTCTGGATCACCTTCCACTGGCGCGGGATCACCTCCAGCGTCTCGGTCACGTCCTCGCCCAGCTTGGCCAGCTTGCCGTTGCAGCATGGGCAGGCGGTCGGGCCCGGGATCACCACGCGCTCACGCGGCAGGTGCGCCGGCAACGGACCACGCACCGGCTTGCGACGCGCAGCGCCACGAGCCGCAAACTGTCCGGCCGGGTCCGGATCCAGCATCGCCTCATCCTCGGCGGCGCTCGCTTCCAACTCCTCGAGCTGCAACTCCATCTGGTCCAGCAGCTTGCGGCCGCGCTCGGACGAGGCGCCGAACTGCTCGTGCTTGAGCTTGGCGATCAGCAGCTTAAGATAGGCGACCATCGCTTCCGCACCGGAGGCGCGGGCTTCGGCATCGCGGCGTGCCAACTGCTCGGCGAGCAGAGCGGCGCGCAGCAGGGGAATGTCGTCCGGGACAGGATCAAGGGCGGGCGTCACGCTGCGATTCAACCACACCCGGCCTCGGCTGTGTACCCCCTTCCTCTCCCAAAACGCCTCTGTTGTTAACCGGCCATCTCCGGCCGCCAGGTCCGTTGCGGCGCCCGCCAGTCGATCCCCTCCAACAGCATGGACAGCATCGCCGGGGTGAGCGAAACGACGCCGTCCTTGGCCTGCGGCCAGACGAACCGGCCATGCTCCAGCCGCTTGGCGTAGAGCGACATGCCCGTGTCGTCATGCCAAAGCAGCTTCACCAGGTCACCGCGACGGCCCCTGAAAACGTAAAGGTCGCCTGCGTGCGGATCGCGCTCAAGAGCCTGCTGCACCTGCAAAGCAAGGCCACCCATCCCGCGGCGCATGTCCGTGGCTCCGGCTGCCAGCCACACCCGCACGCCCGTCGGCATCGAGATCATCGCCGCACCGCCGCCATCACCCGGCGCAAGGCGGGCAGGCCAACATCGGCACCTACCCGGATGCAGGTTCCATCCGGCAGCGTGATCTCGATCCGGCTCACCTCCGACGCGGGCGGCCTGCCCGCAGCTGGATCGCGCCGTGCCGGCGTCGGACAATCCAACGAGGACAGATCAGACGTGATCTGCACCGGTGTGAACATCGCCATCGGCTCTGGTATCAACGTGCCGCGTCGGACTTGTTGCCGCCAGTTCCACAGCAGCCCACGGCTGACCTCATGGCGACGCGCCACAGCCGCAAACGACGCGCCAAGCCGCTCGACCTCGGCAACGATGCGAAGCTTCTCCTCCAAACGCCAGCGACGGCGACGCTCCACCCAAGTGATGATCTCCATTCAGCCAACCGCCTCCGTTCTTAACAGCGCCCTTACAAGCGTCGCTAAGATCAGACACCAGAATCACAGATGACAGGCGGCCCTCGCCGGGCGGATACTGTTTTGCCCGATTCCAGATGCACTTAAGCCTGTGGTCACAGTCCTGGCTTTCAGGCGCCTCGATAGGATCGCGTGCATCGGCAACA
>JANXRT010000430.1 GCA_025356735.1 Acetobacteraceae bacterium
AACCCCGCCGGGGTAACGCCCCGGGGCGCCTAACTTAAGTAGGGGGTTCTAAGGGCTTGCCCTTAGCGGGTCCAGGGCAAAGCCCTGGCCTTGTTTTTCTAGGGCAGCCAATGTCATTCAAGGTCCAAGTCGGCACCCCTCACATCGCGATCCACGAGGGCCAGACCGTGCTGGTCACCGACCCGGACGGCCAGATCGCCTGGCCGAGCGATCGCGGGCTGTACTTTCTCGATACCCGCATGATCAGCGCCTGGGCGATCTATGCCAACGGCGAGCCATGGGATTTGCTCAACGGCGGCGCGATCGAGTATTTCGCGGCCCGCATCTTCTCGACCAACCGTGCCTTCCTGACCGAGGACGGCCCGATCGCCGCCCGCACGCTGGGCATGACGATCAGCCGGCATGTCAGCGGCGGCATGCGCGAGGAGGTGATCGTCACCAACAACTCGCTGGCGCCAGTCCGCTTCAACCTCGAGATCGCGATCCGGGCCGATTTCGCCGATCTGTTCGAGGTAAAAAGCAACCGCATCGTCCGTCGCGGCCGGATCGTGTCGGGCTGGAAGCAGGCACGGCAGCAATTGCGCCTCACCTACCGGAACAAGGATTTCTGCCGGGAGGTGCTGGTCACGGCGGAACCCAATGGTAGTCCTGCCGTGCTCGCCAATGGTCGGCTGAGCTTCGAGGTAGCGCTGAAGCCGAACGAGGAATGGCATGGCTGCCTGCTGTACGACCTGATCGACGGCACAACTCACCATCCGGCACCGCGCACGCATGTCGCCAAGAGCCATGCCAGCTCGCATGCGAAGACGATGAAAGCCTGGCAGGACACGGTGCTGAAGATCCGCACCAGCAATGAGGAGTTCTACCGCTGCTACCAGCAGGGTATCTCCGACATGGCGGCGCTGCGGCTGCCGATCGCCGACACCGACCACATGGTGTTCGTGCCCGCCGCCGGACTGCCCTGGTTCGTCGCCCTGTTCGGCCGCGACAGCCTGCTCGTCTCGTTGCAGACGATAATGATCTATCCTGAGTTCGCCCGGGGCGCGCTGGAGGTACTGGGCCAGCACCAGGCTACCGAGCGGGACGACTATCGTGATGCCGAACCCGGCAAGATCCTGCATGAGCTTCGCTACGGCGAGCTGGCGCATTTCAAGCTGATCCCGCACACGCCCTATTTCGGCACCGCCGATGCGACGCCGCTCTATCTTGTGGCGCTGCACGCAGTGTGGCGCGCGACCGGCGACCACAAGCTGATCGACCGGCACCTGAAGACCGCCGAGGGCTGCCTTGACTGGATCGACAAATACGGCGATCGCGACGGTGATGGGTTCCAGGAATACGCAACGCGCTCCACTGCCGGCTACGAGAACATGGGCTGGAAAGATAGCGGCGACTCCGTGATGTACGAGGACGGCACGCTGGTCCGCGGCCCCAAGGCGTTGTGCGAGCTGCAAGGCTACGTCTATGACGCCTGGGTGCGGATGGCCGAAATCTACCAGGCGACCGGCAACGAGGCGCGCGCCGCGGAGCTGCGCGGCAAGGCGGCAACGCTGTTCGACCGGTTCAACGAGGCATTCTGGAACGAGGAGATGGGCTTCTACGCCTACACGCTCGACGGCGACAAGAAGCCGGTGTTTTCGGTATCGTCCAACCCCGGCCACCTGCTGTGGTCCGGCATCGTGCCCGCCGATCGCGCGGCGCGCGTCGTCAAGCGGCTGATGGAGCCCGACATGTGGAGCGGCTGGGGCATCCGCACCCTGTCGGCGGCGCACAGATCGTTCAATCCATACAACTACCAGACCGGCGCGGTGTGGCCGCACGACAACGCCATCATCGCCATGGGATTTCGCAGGTACGGCTTCGCCGCCGAGGCCGCCGCGGTGGCGCGCTGCATCAGCGGCTCGGCCAGCCACTTCCAGCTCAACCAGCTGCCGGAGCTATATGCCGGGCTGCAGCGCGAGGATAACAGCTTCCCGGTGCAGTATGTCGGCGCCAACGTGCCGCAGGCCTGGGCAGCGGGCGCGCCGTTCATGCTGCTGCACGCGATGCTGGGGATCGAGATGGATGCCCCAAGCGGGCGGATCTACGTCGATCCGGCGCTGCCCACCTGGCTTGAGGACATCACGCTGATCGACATCCGGCTGGGCGCGCGCAGCTTCGACATCGAATTCCGGCGGGACGGCGACAAGACCGGGTTCAAGGTGCTGCGCGGCAACAAGAAATCCGTGGTGCAGCGAGATTTCGCGCAGGCCAGCGCGCTGCTCAAGGGAGCCACGACCTAAACCTTTGGGATGTCGATAACTCCGAAAACGACCGCATAGATCGTAGGTAGGATATTTTTCAGCGCACTAACGCAATAATCGTCATGTCCGGGATGTTTCAGATCGCCTGAAACACTCGGTCAAGATGAGATTGCAAATGGCACGATTGAAATCCATGGCGCTCGCGGCGGCAATCCTTGGCACGGTGGGCGGAACGCCGGCCGTGGCGGACCTGCTGACCTTTGACTTCGGCAGCATCGGTGCCGATGGCGGCGACGTTTGCCTCGGCAACTGCGTGATCGGCGGAAGATACGGCCATGATTTTTCGATTGGCGACAACACGGTCACGGTGGCCGCATACAAGGATTGGACGCTTACCAGGCCCGCCTTCGTCACGCAGAAGCCGGGACCGTTCGGCAGCGAGGCCGGGTTGGGCGAGAGCGACACCAGGTATTCGCCCTCGGACCCGAACTATGAGATCGCCCCCAACCGGGTTTTGCTGGTGGACAACAGCGCCGTACTGGGCACGCCGGTTTCGATCTCCATCGGCTCGCTGCAAGGACGCGACAGGCTCGCCATCTACGAGGGTCCAACACTGGATGACCTGCAACTCCTGATGGTGGTGGGTGGGATCATTGATCCGCTAACGGTGGCGCTTCCAGGCGATGCGACCTTCGTCGAACTCATCGGCATCCCTCAACCGCACGTTCGCGCGCGCGACAACGACACCCTGTTGCTGGAAGAAGTTTTTAGCGTGCCGGAGCCGGAGCCGCTTGGCCTGACCATTCTTGCCACCGGTCTGTTGGGCATTGCCGCGCTGCGGCGTCGCAAGGCCTAGCTTCGGCAGGGGGCCGGGTTCAGCCCCCTGCCGGGCGCCGCGCCCGTGCCTCCCGCCGTGCGATCCAGGTCGTTGCCAGAAAGATGACGAAGCCGCCAATCAGCGTGGTCTGTGTCGGCAGGTCGCCGAACACCAGGAACCCCATCGCAGTTGACCATAGGATATTGGCGAACTGGATCGGCTGCAGGGCGCTGGCGTCGGCAGCCTTCAGTGCCCGCGTCATGCAGTAGTGTCCGGCGCTGCCGAGCACGCCCGAGACCATGAACCAGCCCCATTGCGCCGCACTCGGCCACTGCCAGACCCAGATCGCGAACGGCAGCGAGAACAAAGTCACGGTGATCGACTGCCAGACCACGATGACCTCCGGCCGGTCGCGCCGGGTCAGCAGCTTAGTGATCAGGAACGAGGCCGCGAACAAGGGCGAGGAGCCGAGCATCACCAGGCTGTAGACGCCGCCAGTGCCGGCAAGCTTCGGGCCGACCACGATCAGCACGCCGGCGAAGCCGATCAACGACGAAACCCACCGCGCCCAGACCATCTTCTCGCCCAGCACCATCACCGCGCCGATCATCACGAAAATCGGTCCCGTGAAGCTGATCGCCGTCATGTCGGCCAGCGTCATGTGCGGCAGCGCGATGAACCACAGCGTCAGGCCGGCGGTGTGCACGACGCCGCGCCAAAGCTGCCCGGCCAAGCCGTTCGGCGCATAGCTCGCAATGCCGGTGCGCAGGATCAGCGGCGCCATCACCAACGCCCCACACCCGTAGCGTAGGCATTGCGCCTGGAAAGGATGCAGCTCCAGCGTCAGGATCCGCAGCACGGTGTTCAACCCGGCGAAGATAAACCCCGCGGCCGCCATCCAGCACATGCCCTGCAAGGTAGGGCTCAACCGGCCATAAACGCCCTGGCAGCGCCGCAGCGTTCGGGCGGGGTAAGAGGCGATCGTTGCGGACATATCCGCCAGTATAGGCCGGGTTTCCGTTGGGCGATAATCAGCTTTATGGTGGTGGCGCCGCAGGCAAGGAAAGCATGGGGCCCTGCCCCAAACCCCACCCGGGAAGCGCCCGGGAGCGCATCCCTTAAGTGTGGGGGTTCTAAGGGGCGACGGCCCCTTTGCGGGTTTGGGCGGAGCCCAAGCTTACTACCTACGGCGTCAGAAAGCAGGGAGTTTCCAATGATCGAACCCACCGGCCCGCTCAAGGGCCTCCGCGTGTTCGACCTGACCCGCGTGCTCGCCGGGCCTACGTGCTCGCAGATGCTGGGTGACCTTGGCGCCGAGGTGATAAAAATCGAAAAGCCCGGCAGCGGTGACGACACCCGCGGCTTTGCGCCGCCGGTGATGCCGGGAACGTCCGAGAGCGCGTACTTCATCGGCGTCAACCGCAACAAGCGCTCGGTGACACTGGATATTTCCGCGCCCGAGGGTCAGGCGTTGGCGCTGCGGCTGATCGCCGAAAGCGACATACTAGTCGAGAATTTCAAGGTTGGCGCGCTGGCCAAGTATGGTTTGGGCTATGAGCAGCTGCACGGGAAATTTCCAAAGCTGGTCTATTGCTCGATCACCGGGTTCGGGCAGACCGGGCCGTATGCGCCGCGCCCAGGCTATGACAGCCTTATCCAGGGGATGGGCGGCGTGATGAGCCTGACCGGCGAGCCCGGCGGCCAGCCGCAGAAGGTTGGCGTGCCGGTGGCCGACCTGTTCGCCGGGCTGTACGGCTGCATCGGCATCCTTGCTGCCATCCGCCATCGCGACCTGACCGGCATCGGCCAGCAAATCGACATCGGCATGTTGGATACCCATGTCGCCTGGCTAGCCAACCAGGGCATGAACTACCTGGCGACCGGCGAGAATCCCGAACGACTGGGCAACCAGCACCCCAACATCGTGCCGTATCAAGTGTTCCCGACCAAGGACGGCTACATGGTGCTATCGATCGGCAACGACCCAACATTCAAACGCTTCTGCGACGAGTTCGACCTGTCTCACCTTCTCGCCGACGCGCGCTTCGCGACCAACGCGGCGCGCGTTGCCAACCGCCAGCTGGTGACGGACACGCTGACGCCGACAATGCGCACGCACCCGACCGGATGGTGGGTGGACCGGTTGGAGCAGCTCAAGATCGGCTGCGGACCGATCAACACGCTGGCCCAGGTGTTCGCCGACCCCCACGTGCAGGCACGCGGCGTAGTGGTCGAAATGCCGCATGCCTCGTTGGCCGAAGGCACCATCAAGGTAATCGCCAACCCGGTCCGGCTGTCGGAAAGCCCGGCCGACTACCGGCTGCCGCCGCCGCTGCTGGGGCAGCATACCGACGAGGTGCTGGGTAAGCTCGGGCTGGCTGCGGTGGAGCTGGAGCGGCTACGGGAGAAGGGTGTGATCTGAAACGTTAGTGTAAGACGTGTTAGCTCAATCATATCGCCCCAACCCGCAGCAAGCGATTACCGGGTTCTGAGCCTAGCGGTGCCTGTACCAGTCCCATGTCAGAAAGATGAGGGGGAGGATGAGAATGGCGTAAAGTATCCAATCGAACATTTGCGGCATGTTGAACTCCTTCTGTTTGCCAGCTTCCGCACTGGACGGATATGACATGCCGAAAGTTGCAAACTCAGGCTCACGTTTGGTTCATCGGCGCGGCTGGTCCGGCGCCGGACTGTCTGGCCGAAGTTGCCGATAAAGCCCTTCGACTACTTCTGCCGGCGCAGGAACTTCCCAAACGCCTGCAACGTGGCGTCGGAAACGTGATGCTCGATGCCCTCGGCATCCTGTTCCGCGGCTTCGGCCGGCACCCCGATCGCCAGCAGCAGATCAACCACGACGCGATGGCGGGTGCGTACCCGCTCCGCCAGCTTCTCGCCGTCGCCGGTCAGGAACACACCGCGATACGGCTTGGCGATCGCCAGCCCCTCGCGCTTCAGCCGGCCGATGGTCTTGATCGCGGTCGCGTGGGACACCCCTAGGCGACGGGCAATGTCGGTTGGCCGCGCCTCGCCGCCGGAGCCCAGCAGATCAAAAATCAGCTCGACGTAATCCTCCAGCAGCGCCGTCGATTGGGCGATGCGGGTCTTGCCGAACCGGCGCGCGTGGGTCGGCTCAGTCGGCAGCCCGACGGCGGAAGGTCGGATGTTCACGGCACTTCCTGTTCGGATGGGTGGATCAGACATTATCAAGTATTTGCACCAATAGAACGACATTAAGCGCCAGGACCAGGACGGCGGCCAAGCCGGCGCCAATCTTCACTACCGGGCCGTTGACGAAATCGCCCATGATGTCGCGTCGGCCGCCCAGCATCAGCAGCGCCACCATCGGCACCGGCAGCACCAGGCTTAGCACGACCTGGCTGTAGATCAGCGCCGAGGTGGCGTTGACGCCGATCGCCACGATGACGAAGGCCGGCGCCATGGTGATCAGACGGCGCAGCCAGATGGGGATTCGGAAGCCGACGAAATCCTGCATGATCGCCTGGCCGGCCATGGTGCCGACCACCGAACTCGCGAAGCCGGAGGCCAGCAGCGCGATCATGAACACCGACGCGGCGCCGGCGCCGAGCAGCGGGATCAGGGTGCGGTAGGCGGTCTCGATCTCCGCCACGTCCGCGTGGCCGACATGGAATGCGGCCGCGGCCGAGGCAATCATGGCCATGTTGACGATGCCGGCGAGGCCGAGCGCGATCATCACCTCGCGGTTGGAGTAGGTCAGCACCCGGCGCCGGTCGGCGTCGTTGCCGGTCGGCACCCGGTTTTGGGTAAGATTGGAGTGCAGGTAGATCGCGTGCGGCATAACGGTCGCGCCAACGATGCCGACGGCAAGCGTGATGGCGCCGTCGCCGGATAGTTGCGGCACTACGGAGTGATAGGCGACCAGGCCCCAGTTGGGCGGTGCGATCAGCAGCTCGATCGCGTAACACAGCCCGATCACCGCGACGAAACCGCCAATCAGCAGCTCCATCAGACGAAAGCCGGTGCCCTGCCAGGCCAGCACGCCGTAGATGGCGATGCCGACAACGATCAGGCAAGGCATCAGCGGCAGATGAAACAGCAGTGACAGCCCGATTGAGGCACCGAGAAATTCCGCCAGATCCGTGGCCATGGCGGCGACTTCGCTGGCGATCCACATCGACAGCGTCACCCGGCGGGGAAAGTGCATGCGGCAGAGTTGCGCCAGGCTGTGCCCGGTAACGATGCCGAGCCGTGCCGACAAAGCCTGGAACAGCATCGCCACCAGGTTGGCGACCACAACTACCCATAGGAGCATGTAGCCGTGCGCGGCGCCGGCCTGGATGTTGGTCGCGAAATTGCCCGGATCGACATAGGCGATCGAGGCAATCACCGCCGGGCCCACGAACGGCAGGAAGCCGCGCAAACCCCGCCGCTGGCCGGCGAGCGATTCGCGTCCGGCCTGGACGGTACGATCGGACAAGGTGGCGCGGAAAACCGAAACGTCGCTCATGGTGGATTTGTTGCCAGTACCATCTATTGCACCTCTGACGACAGGATGTAGCCTTGGCTACAAGTCGTGACAAGGTGCGACGTGGCCTGAAAGTTGCGCGCCCTGGTTCCCCATCTTTGTGTTACGATCCGATGATGAAAAGGTCGGTCACGGTGGCGCGATACATCCTGGCCGAATTCGGGCCGTTGATCGTGTTCTGGGTGCTGGCCGCGACCGCCGGCATCCGGATTGCCATCGCCGGCTCGATTGCAGCCATTGCCTGCGAGACGGGCTGGCGCCTGTACCGGGGCATTCCGTTCACCCGTCTTTACCTGCTGGTCAGTTTTCTCACTGTGGCGTTCGGCATCATCGATCTGCTCGCGGCCAATCCGTTCATGCTGAAATACGAGGCGGTGGTGACCAATGTCGCGACCGGTCTTGCCTTCGTGCTCGGCGCCGGAGGGGCGAGGCCGATGCTGCAGGAGGTTGTCGAGCAACGCCAGAAGACGATTTACCCGGACCGCGCCGACATCCGCCGCTTCTTCCAGATTTTTACCCTGATCTGGGCCGGCTACTTCTTCATCAAGGCCGGGTTCTACTTCTACGTTGGCCAGGTGTTGCCGATGGTGCAGGCGATGGCGGTGCGCTCCACCGTCGGCGGCATCAGCCTGGGTGTGATGACGGTTCTCAGCTTCACCCAGGGCCGCCGGCTTTTTTCCCTGTGCCAGTGGTGCGGATGGCTTCCGGTAATCCCCGAAGCCGCCGAATTGCCAGCCGACGTGACCAGGTAGACGCTTTCTTAACCTCGCAGCAGCCGGGCCGCGGCCGGGGCGAAATAGGTCAGCACGCCGTTGCAGCCGGCGCGCTTGAAGCCGGTCAACACCTCCAGCACGGCGCGGTCGTGCTCCAGCCAGCCGTTCTTCACCGCCGCCATCAGCATCGCGTATTCGCCCGACACCTGGTAGGCGAAGGTCGGCACCTCGAACCGCTCGCGCACCCGGCGGACGATGTCGAGGTAGGGCATGCCGGGCTTGACCATCACCATGTCGGCGCCCTCCAGCAAATCGAGCTCGACCTCGCGCAAGGCCTCCTCGGCATTGGCGTAGTCCATCTGGGAGGTCTTCTTGTCGCCCTTGAGCGCGCCGCCGGAGCCGAGCGCGTCGCGGAACGGGGCGTAGAAGGCGCTGGCGTACTTGACCGCGTAGCTCATGATGCGGGTGTGGATCAGGCCCACGGCGTCGAGCGTTTTCCGAAGCTCGCCGACCCGGCCGTCCATCATGTCCGAGGGAGCGATGATGTCGATGCCGGACTGGGCCTGCACCACGGCCTGGCGCGCCAG
>JANXRT010000431.1 GCA_025356735.1 Acetobacteraceae bacterium
ACCGACCAGCGTGCTCGCCGGCGGCGTTCCGCCTGCAAAGAACGGTGTGCGTCCCAGGCCGATGGCAGACCGGTGTTCCGGTCGGTAATTCACGACATAGCTGGTAAGCTTGACGATGTCGGCGTGGCTCGCCTCGGCGGCGGCAAGCGTCAAGCCGACGTTGCGCATCGCCTGCGCGGTCTGCGCCGCCAGGTCATCCCCGCCGACCAGCGCGCCGTGCGCATCGGTCGACACCAGCCCCGCCGTGTAGATCGTGTGGGTCCCGGAGGCGACGACCACCTGCGAGAAGGCCGGGTTGTGCAGAAGCCTCTCCGGGCGGAGAGGTTCGATGGTGCTCATGCTGCCGACCTTCGGTGTTTGTCGGTTCGGCTGGAGCGCCCTTTCTCCGCCCCGGCCTGCACGATCACAGTGCGCTGCGTGCAGCGGCGGCGACTTAGCGGGGCTTGAAGTCCTCGATGCCATGCACGTGGGTTGAATAACAGCAGCGACCAAGCCGAAGGGTGTTAAATGCAGTACCAGTAAGCGCACGACCGCAGCTAGTTGTTGATCTCGTAAAGCGGTGTGCCCGACGCTCAAATTATTAGTATCGGGATTACACAATCCAGGTTTACAGCAAACAATGACGTGATCAACTCAGCGACTGTCGCTCAGTTCAATGCGACTTGCCCCGACCTGTCTTGGCCTGTAAGGCGTCGATGCGTTTCGACGCATCCGCCTTGCTCAAGGAGGAGTCAAATTCCTCGGCGGCTTCCTCGCAAAGAGTCTTTAGGTACGAAGCCTGTGCACCCGTCATGGTCTCATTACCAGTCGTCCAGTCATCCGGGTCCTTGACTGTGTTGGACGGGGCATCGGAGTCAGCCGGTTCTTTTGGGTTTGTGCTCATACCCCCTCAAACGTCTTTGTACCCTGTATGTTCCAAACTGTTTTTTGTGTTCAGCCAACGGGCAAAAGTAACCGGATAGATTTTGGCCATGGCTTGATTTCAACGGGTAAGCTGTATTTGTTCATGCCGCCGAAGAATGAATTGTCGCGATCGTGACAATATGATCACGGTGGTAGAGGTCTCGATAGCCTCCGACCGAACGTCTAAACTCGATGTCAATCTTTCCTACGGACGTAACACACTTAGAATGAACCTAAAATACTTGGAGTAGAAAATAATTATATGATATCTACTTTTACAAGCTGATGTTCTGAGGCGGAGTTTTCGGTTGACTAGGAGTTTCTAACACTCAACATTGCGGCAGATAAGGTCGATTGAAGAAGCTGCGAAATTATCGCATGTCTTTGTTTTAATTTGGTGTGCGGATATTCTTTTATGAGTTCTTGTAATCATCCCATTTCAATTGTGTCGCCGCGACTGCGCGCCGGTGCGTTCGGTCCTTCAGGTTTCCTGGCCGAGGCGACTAGGTTGGATCGCCAACCCGGAACGGCACAGCGCGGGACCGCGCGTCGATGCCGCAATGTTACCTAGCCGCTGATGCTGACGCGCTCATAGCTTGGCGCCGCTCGAGATCAACGGTTGTACGATGGGTCAATCTCAGGCGTTCAGAGCTTGGTTTCACCAGATTACCGCCAGAGCGCGGGGGGATTGAAGCGTGCTCAAGGTGCTGATTGCCGAGGACGATCTGATGATCGCCGACATGATCGAGGAAATACTGGTTCGAAACGGCTACGAGGTCTGCGGCATCGGACGAACGGTGGCGGATTGCATCGCCCTTGGCCTGCATCACAGGCCTGATCTGGCAATCATCGACCTGCGACTTGCCGATGGCGGATTCGGCACCGACATCGTCGCCGGTCTGGCAGGACTGGATAACCTGGGTGTGCTCTATGCCACCGGCAACATGTCTTCCGCGCTGCTGACCGACGCCGACGGCGACGCCTGCCTGGCCAAGCCCTATCGCTCCGCGGATCTGCTTCGCTCGCTGGAGATCGTCATCGATATCCGCGCCCAGGCCGCCGTGATGCAGCCGTTTCCTCGCGGATTCCAGCTGTTGCACGCGGCTGAAACGGACCGTCGGAAGCGCCTGCATGGCTGACGACGCGGCGCGTGTGCGAAAGCTGCTGCGCCAGCAGGCGGCGATCGCCCGGTTCGGCAGCTTTGCGCTGCGCCAGGACGATCTGATGCCGGTTCTTGAACAGGCCGTACGCGTTTGCGCCCAGGGCATAGGCGCGCGATTCTGCAAGATCTGCCGCTACCGGCCGGTGGAGCACGATCTGCTGATCGAAGCCGGACACGGCTGGAACCCAGGCATCGTCGGCCACGTGGTATCGGCCGCGGACGAAAGCTCGCCCCAGGGCCGCGCGTTCGTCACCGGCCAGCCTTCGGTGTGCACCGACCTGCGACAGGATAACAGCTTCAGGCTGCCGTCGTTCTACGCCGACCATGCGATCATCTCGACCATCGACGTGGTCATCAAAGGCGACCGCCGACCCTACGGCGTGCTCGAGATCGACCATGACGAGCAGCATGACTACGATCAGCACGACATCGAGTTTCTCACCGGATTTGCCAACGTTCTCGCCGAGGCCGTGGCCGCCGCGTCACGCGCGGCGATCCTGCGGGCAACCGTCGAGCAGATGACGATCCTGACGCAGGACAAGGACCGCCTGCTGGCCCAGAAGGAGATGCTGGCCGAGGAACTGCAGCATCGCGTGCGCAACAACCTTCAGCTTGTGCATGGCATGTTGAGCCGGCAGCTCGAAGAAACAGCGGATAAGCCGCAACACAGGGGCATCCGCGCGATCGCGCGTCGGGTATCCAGCCTCGCCACGGTCTATGACCATCTGCTCGGCAGCGACATGGCCAGAACCACCGATTTCAGCGGCTACCTGAAATCACTCTGCGCCAATCTGGCCGAGATCCAGGCAAGTTCCGACGGCGCCATCACCCTGACATGCGACAGCGAGGCCCTGGTTCTCGATCTCGACGTGGTGACGGCGCTGGGCATCGTGGTCACCGAACTTGTCACGAACAGCTTCGACCATGCCTTCGCCGGCAGCAGCGGATCGATCCGCGTCGCTGCCCGCCGCGCGACCGAGCCGGGTGCGATGGCGACCCTGACGATCCGCGACGATGGCATCGGCTTCACCGCCGGCGTCGGCAACAAGCGCCACGGGCTTGGCCTGGTGCGCCGGCTTGCCGAGCAGATCGGCGGCAGCGCCTCGCTTACGACGGATCTTGGCACGACGGATCGTGGAACGCTGTGGACCGTGGCATTCCCGGAAATGTCCACGCCTGAATTCTGACCCAGCCAAACGATGCCGTGCGCCCGCGGCTTGTTCGTCCGACGACCTACAGGGCTGCCAGGAACGCGAGCAGCGTCCCACGCTGGCGGTCCGACATTGCTCGAAACCCGTCCGCGACCGCGGCAGCCTCGCCGTCATGCGCGAGAATGGCGGCGGTGAGGTTGGTTGCGCGGCCATCGTGCAGAAAGCGCGTCCGCGCATGCAGCCCCCACAGCGGCGGCGTGCGCCATTCCGCACCCGCCGCCTCTCCCTGTGTCACGCCGTCGGCCAGTATCGGGCCCATGTCGTGCAGCAGCAGGTCGGAAAACAGCGGCACCGGAGTACCATCGGCGGCTGCAAGCGATGGCAGGTGGCAGGCCGCGCATCCCGCCTCGGTAAAGGCCACGCGTCCCAGCGATCCGGTCGATATCGGCGCCGGCAGTGGCGGCAGCGACCGCAGGTACTCGGTCACCGCATGCACCCGGCTGCCGTCATCCTCGGGTCTCATCGCGATCGAGCAGTCAGGCGCGGTGATCGCGAGATCAAGCGGAGCCGCCGGGCTGGTGATGCCGAGTTCGTTGCGGAAAGCGTCGGCCACGAACTGCTCCAGCGTTGCCGTGTCCGCCTTCCAGCCAAACCGGCCGACATGCTCATGGCCGTCGCCGTCGCACACCCGGTTGGGATGTCCTCGGCTGAAGTGGCTGGCGGCGATCGTCTCGTCCGCAATCAACTCGATCCATCCGAGGCCGAACAGTGCCGACGCGCTGCGGATCGACGTGACGTTTGCCGCCGCCGGGATACCCGCCGCGGGCGCACACCGGGTTGGCGCCGCGGCAACCGAATAGGTCCGTGCCACCGGGCCGCCCAGGCCGATCAACGGGTCGAACTGGCCGTCGCGTAGGCGGCCGACGCGCAGCACGAAGCCCGCGCCGGGCGGGGCGACCCCTCCGGCTACCGGAACCGCATGGCATTCGATGCAGCTGGTCGCGTTGAACGCCGGCCCTAAGCCTTCCGCAGCGGTGAACCGCGTCCGGAACAACGCCTCTCCGCTTTCGATCAGCCCAGCCAGGGCGGTGCCGCCTTCCAGCGATGCGGCGCGGCCCGGGCCGAACGCCGGGAGCTCCAACAAGGCACCGCCCGATACATCCGGATGATCCGGCAGCGGACCGGTGACCGTGATCCACAGACGCTGAGCATCCGGCGACACGGCGATGCCGTTGAGCTGCGCCGGCCCAAGCGCCCTGCCCTCGACCTCGACGCGCCGTTCCGCCGCAACCGTGCCATCCTGGCGCAGCCGGGTGATCGTGCCGGAACCTCGGTTGACGACGTAGAGATCCGATCCCGCCGCCAGCGTGGAGTTGCTTGCCAGCATCGGATTGCCGGCCTCGGGAACGGCCGGCGCGATGTCCACCGGCATGGCAAGTCCGGCGGCGGCAAGGGTCCGCGCGCCGGCCAGCTTGAACACCTGGCCGTCATCGGTGAGGTCCAGGGCGACGATCACGTTCCGGATGGGATCGGCGACATAGAGAATGCGATCGGGCACCCAATTGAAGGCCATGCCGGCACGCAGCGACATCGGCCACGAGGCAGCGTCGCGGTTGCCGGAGGCCGCTTCCAGGCCGGCGATCGTGCCGGGCGGCGCCAAGCCATCGACGGATCGTTCGGTGTGCGCCTGCGCCACCGCGCCGTCGGCGGTGAGCACGGCGAATACCGCGCGCTTGCTGCCATCGGGCGACATGCCCAGCAAGGCGGTTGCCATCGCGCCGGTACTTAGGCCTCCCCGCATCAGCTGACTCGGCTGCCGCCCGGTGAGCTCGCCCGCGAAAACCCCGCCGCTTCGGCGGCTGGGCGCGCCGGCCAGCGGCTGTCCGCCGGGATCGACGATCGACAGCGTGCCGGCACCTGAGGCGCCCTGCGGAGCGTTGGCGAACCACAGCCGGCCAAACCCGTTGTTGATCGAGATGCCGAGCGGATTGCTTACCGGCGGCAGGTCGGCGGTCACCGCGCCGGGCGTGTTCACCCCATTGAGAAAAGCCGCGCTGTTGGCGGTGAGAAGCTGCACCCTGCCATCCAGATCGGCGGCCTGTCCGCCAGTCCGCGCGAAATCCGGCGCCAGGACCAGCAATCCACGATCGGGATCGATCGACAGCACGCTTCCCTCCGGCTCACGCCCATGCGCCACCGGCGCGCCGAAATTCGAGTTGCTGGCGAC
>JANXRT010000435.1 GCA_025356735.1 Acetobacteraceae bacterium
CGGCGCCCGATCACGCGGTGCGTCGGGCACTGCCCCGGCTGGATTACGTGCTGACTTATGGCGGTGGCGATCCGGTCGTTCAGGCCTATGAGGCGCTGGGCGCCAGGCGCTGCGTGCCGATCTATAACGCTCTCGATCCGACCACCCATCACCCGGTTGCTGCCGAGGATCGGTTCTCCGTCGATCTTTCTTTCCTCGGCAACCGCCTGCCGGATCGTGAGGCGCGGGTCGAGCAGTTCTTCCTGCAGCCCGCCGCGGCGCTGCCTGAGAAGTCTTTCCTGATCGGTGGCAACGGTTGGGACACCAAGCCGATGAGCGCCAATGTTCGTAATCTCGGCCACGTCTATACGCGGGACCACAACGCCTTCAACGCCTCGCCGCTGGCGGTGCTGAACGTCGCCCGCGACAGCATGGCGAGCACCGGCTTCTCGCCGGCGACGCGGGTGTTCGAGGCGGCCGGCGCCGGCGCCTGCCTGATCACCGATGCCTGGGAAGGTCTGGAGCTCTTCCTGAAGGAGGGTTCGGAGGTCCTGGTCGCGCGCGACGGCCAGGATGTCGTCGAGCACGTTCTCGGCCTCACCCGAGAACGCGCCCGTGCCATCGGCCGCGCCGCCTGCGCACGCATCCTCGCCGACCACACCTACGAAAGGCGTGGAATCGAGGTCGATGGATTGCTCCGCGCCGCGATATCGCGCCGCGCCGATGCGCGGACTGCAGCATGACGCGCGACGGGTTGGACATCGTGGTGCTCGGATTGAGCCTGTCCTCGTCCTGGGGCAACGGCCATGCGACGACCTTCCGCGCCCTGCTCGGCGCGATGTCCAGGCGCGGCCACCGCATCCGTTTTCTGGAGCGCGACCGGCCCTGGTATGCCGCCCATCGCGACCTGCCGGTAGCGGATTTCTGCGAGCTCAATCTCTATGAAGGTCTGGACGGCTTGGCCGCCTGGCAGGATGCGATCGGTGCTGCGGACGCGGTTATTGTCGGCTCTTACGTGCCGGATGGCGTCGCGGTCGGGGAGATGGTGCAGCGTCTCGCTGGTGGCGTGACCGCGTTCTACGATATTGACACGCCAGTGACGTTGGCCAAGCTGGTGCGGGGCGACGATGAATATCTGACCGCGGCGCTGATCCCCGGCTTCGATCTGTATCTGTCGTTCAGCGGCGGGCCGACCTTGGATGTGCTGTCGCGACGCTACGGCTCGCCGGCGGCGCGGGCCTTCTACTGCTCGGTCGATCCGGAACTCTATCGGCCGGTAGAGACGAAGCCGCGGTGGGACCTTAGCTACCTTGGTACCTACAGCACCGACCGCCAGCCGACGCTCGACCGGCTGCTGTTGCAGGCGGCACGCAATGCGCCCGACCTGCATTTCGCGGTCGCCGGGCCGCAATACCCGGACGACATCGTTTGGCCCGCCAACGTCGAGCGGCTGGACCATGTGGCACCGGCCGATCACGCCGAGTTCTACGGCGCCAGCCGCTATACGCTGAACGTGACGCGCGTCGACATGATCGCCGCCGGCTACAGCCCGAGCGTGCGGCTATTCGAGGCCGCCGCCTGCGGCACGCCGGTCATTTCCGATTATTGGGAGGGCATCGACACGCTGCTCGATCCCAGATCGGAAATCACCGTGGCGGAAAACGTGGAGTCGGTCCTGCGCGTGCTGCGGTTTCGCGCCGAAGCGGAGCGGCGCGGCGGCGCGGCGGCGGCGCGGCGGCGCATCCTGGCCGAGCACACGGCGGCGCATCGGGCAAGCGAGCTCGAGGCGCATCTGCTCGAAGCCGCCGACCGCAAGTGGTCCGCCACCTCCGCAATCAAATTCGTGCACGAGGACGCTCATGAAGAACGGTAAGGTGAAACACGTTCTCGTCGCCGGCGGCGCCGGCTTTCTCGGTTCGCATTTGTGCGACGCGCTGCTCGCCGAGGGGATGCACGTCGTTTGCGTCGACAATCTTTGCACCGGCCGGCGATCCAGCCTGCGGCACCTGGAGCGCGATGCACGCTTCAGCTTCATCGAGGCCGATGTCATCGACGCGCTGCCCGGGCGTGGCCTGCCGCGGCATATCGACATGATCTTCAACCTGGCCTGTGCCGCCTCCCCCGTGCACTACCAGGCGGACCCTGAGCACACGATGCTGACCAACGTCATGGGCACGTGCAACCTGCTGCGCCTGGCCGAAGCCCATGGCGCACGGTTCCTGCTGTCCTCGACGAGCGAGATCTACGGCGATCCCGAGATCCACCCGCAGACCGAGAGTTACTGGGGCAACGTCAACTCGACCGGTCCACGCGCCTGCTACGACGAGGGCAAGCGGGCGGCCGAGGCGTTGACATTCGATTTCCAGCGCGGCGGGCGCGCGGAGGTGCGGGTCGCGCGCATCTTCAACACCTACGGTCCGCGGATGCGCGCCGACGATGGCCGTGTGGTGTCCAACGCCATCACCCAGGCTTTGGACGGCAGCGACATCACGATCTATGGCGACGGCAGCCAGACGCGCTCGTTCTGCTATGCCGACGACCTGGTCGACGGGCTGATGCGGCTGATGGCCTATGATGGTGCCCAGCCGGGTGCCGTCAATCTTGGCAACCCGATCGAGCTTACCGTTTTTGACCTGGTCGAACGCGTGCTGGCCTTGACCGGCTCGCGATCCGCGATCGTCCATCAGGCGCTGCCGGTGGACGATCCGCGCCGCCGGCGCCCGGACATCTCGCGTGCCGAGGCGCTGCTTGGCTGGTCGCCGCGGACCTCGCTGGCGACGGGACTCAAGGCGACCATCGCCTGGTTTTCAGCCTCCGATGGTGCGGAGCTGAACCCGACGACGGTTGCCGCGGCGGCGGACTGATCCGCCTCGTTCCGTGCTGGTCTATGGCGATCCCGTAGCGCCGCAAGACGCACGATCGAAGCTGAAGACGCTGGCGAACAGGCTTTTGTTCGTTGCGGCCATGTCGCCGGGGATCGAGCGCCATGCGCTGCTGGTCGGCGAGTTCATCGAGGCCGGAGAACTGCTGCAAGGCATGGCGGACGCGCGGTTCGCGGCGGACGGGCAGGATACCGTCGGCACGATCAAGCCGGACGAATGGTCGTTTCTGCTGGGGCTGGCGGCGGCGGTGCGGATTTCATGGCAAAGCTCCTTTGTTCGACTCCCGACATTGCTGCCTGTGAACCTTGGATGGCGGCTGCCGGAGGAGATTCTTTGCAAGCCGGCCGAGGGGTTCGCGTTCTACTCGCTTTATCCTGAAGGCTATCTGGAGGCGGCCGGCCAGTCACGGCTGGATGGCTCCGTGCGCGTTATCGGGCTGCGCAGCATTGGCGTTCCGCTGGCGACGATGGTGGCGACGGCGCTTGGCGCGTCCGCACCGGTCACGTTGCGGCCGGTCGGCCACCCGTTCCGGCGTGAATTCTCGATGTCCGATCGGTACTTTGAAGGCCTTGCTCGTGGCGTTGCAGGCATCGCCATCGTCGATGAAGGACCTGGACTGTCGGGCAGCTCGATGGGTGGGCTGGCCGACCGCCTGGAGGATGCCGGCGTGCAGCCGGGCCGTCTGCATTTCTTTCCGAGCCACGCCGGGCCACCAGGCGCCGAAGCCCTGCCGCGCCATCGGGCACGTTGGCGACAGGCCTGCCGCCACGTCGTCGATTTCGATGCGCTGGCGCTCACGGCGAAGAATCCGGCGCATCGGCTGGCGAACTGGGTGTCGGACCTGACCGGCCCGGCGACCGATGGATTGCAGGATATCGGCGGTGGCGTGTGGCGCGCGCGGCGATACTGCGACGAGGCGCAGTGGCCGGCGGTCAATCCGCAGCAAGAACGCCGGAAATACCTGCTGCAAGCTGGAGGGCGAAACTGGCTGCTCAAGTTCGTCGGGCTGGGCCGGGAGGGCGCCCGCAAGACGGCGATGGCGCGGCGCTTGTCGGAGGCAGGCCTGATCCCGGAGGTCGCCGGGTATCGGCACGGCTTCCTGGTTCAGCAATGGCTTGATCTGCCTGAAGGATCGACCCTGAAGCGGCCGAACATGGCCGGATTGAATTCCATGGCGCGATACCTCGCCTTTCGTGCCCGAGAGTTCGCATTCGGCAAGACAGGCGCTTCGCTGGAGCAGCTCTGGGACATGGCGTGCCACAATGTCGCCGAGGCGTTGGGCGAGCCGTCGGCGAGGGCGCTCCGCCTTCGCCAGCCCGGTCTTTGCCGGCTCGAACGACGTAAGCGACCTGTTGCGACCGATAACCGAATGCACGTCTGGGAGTGGCTGGAGTTGCACGGCGGCCAATTGCTGAAAACGGATGCGGTGGATCACCATGCGGCGCACGATTTGATCGGTTGCCAGGATATCGCTTGGGATCTGGTTGGGGCGCGGGTGGAGCTGGATATCGACGCGGAGAGCCTGGGCCACATGATGGAGGCCGAAAGCGGGCTTGGTGCAGACCCCCAGCTGTTGGCGGCCTATATGCCCTGCTACCTCGCGTTCCAGATCGGCATGAGCGTTTCAGCCGCGCAAGGATGCTCGGGCTGGCCGGAGGAGGCCGCTCGGCTTGACCGGCAGACCGCGCGGTATGCGGCTATGCTGCGCGCGCTTATCGCGACGGGGGAGCCTTAGGAAGCATGGGGCTCTGCCCCAAACCTCGCCGGGGAGCGCCCTCGGGGCGCATCCATTGAGATTATTCCTGCTCCAGCTTCGTGCGAGCCTCCGCCAGTCGGGTCTTCTCCGCCGGATCGACTTTCGGGAATTTGAGGTCCATTTCCTTCAGCCGCTCATCCATTGCCGCCACCACGACCAGCCGGGAAAACCACTTGTTGTCGGCCGGCACCACGTACCATGGCGCATCCGGCGTGGCGGTGCCGCGGATCATATCCTCGTAGGCGTCCTGGTAGTCGTCCCACCGGCCACGCTCGGTCAGGTCGGCAGAGCTGAATTTCCAGTTCTTCTCCGGATGATCGAGCCGGCTGATGAAGCGGCGTTTCTGTTCCTCCTTCGACAGATGCAGGAAGAACTTCATCACTGCGGTACCCTGCTGATGCAGATAGCGCTCATAGGCGGTGATTGCCTCGAACCGCTCGCGCCAGATGTGTTTGCCGATCTGGTCTTTCGGCAGCTTCTGCCTGGTCAGCAGTTCCGGGTGCACCCGCACCACCAGCACTTCCTCGTAGTAGCTGCGGTTGAAGATGCCGATTTTGCCGCGCGCTGGTAAAGCGTGGTTGGCGCGCCACAGGAAATCATGGTCGAGCGCCTCGGGGCCGGGCGCCTTGAACGAGGTGACATCGACACCCTGCGGATTTACGCCCGACATCACGTGCTTGATGGTGCCGTCCTTGCCGGCCGCGTCCATCGCTTGGAACAGGCACAGCACGGCCCAGTCGTTCTGCGCGTACAGAAGCTCCTGCTGCTCGGCGAGGCGCTCGACGCCGAGCGTCAGGATCGCCGTGGCCTCATCCTTGCCCAGCAGATGACCACCGGTGTCGCCCGGATCGTGATCCTTCAGACGGAACTTGGCGCCATCCTCGATCCGATAGCGCTTGAGCAGCTTGCGCGTGTTCTTCGGCGCCAGATCGTGTTTGGCGATGACGTCATTGGCACTTGGCTTGGTCATGGCTTTTCCGGTCCTGCGTCAGAATGCTTTGATGAGGTTGCCCCAATCCTCGATTGCGTCCTCATGTCCCGGAGTGATGGCGAAGGTGAGCTGGGAATAGCCGCCGTCACGCAGCGACTCAATGCGCTGCTTCAGCTCCTGCGGTGGGGCGGTGAAGGTTGCGTGGCGGACCAGCTCAGCGGTGACGAACTTCGCCTCCTCCGGCTTTACGAACACGAAATGGCCGCGATGGTTCATCAGGTATTGCGCGTCGGCCGGCTCGAATGTTTCTGCCAGCGCGATGTAGCCCTCCATCTCAGTGCGCAGGTGCTCAGGGTAGGGCGAGGCATTGGGCAGCTTCATCAGCCGCTCGTCGGCGGCGCGGTGCAGCATCACCGCGGCGCGCGGGCCGGCGGCGCCGATCACGCGTGGGCTGTCATAGGTCTCGCCGTTGCGCAGCACGCAGCCGGCGGTGAAGGCGGTGGAATAAAGGTCGGTCTTGGCGCGCCCGGCCGCCTCCCATGCCTCCTCCATGGCGTGCAGCTCCTTCAGGGCGCCGGCGACGCCGGCGATGAAGGTGATCCAGCCGGTCTCCAGCCTGGCCACCATCGCCTGGGTCTTCGGGCCATAGGCGGACAGGTGAATCGAGATCTCGTCCTGGGTGTTGATCAGCCCAATCTCGGGATTGAGGAAGCGTATCTTTCGCGAAGCGCCCTCGATCACCGTGTCGATGGTTTCCTCGTCGAGCAGGGCGCGCAGCACGCGGATATATTCCTCCATGTCCTTCATCTTCATCGCACCCAGGCCCATGGCGCGGCGGGCGGAGAAGCCGGTGCCGAGGCCGATGTCGATGCGCCCGGGCGCCATCTGGTTGAGGGTTGCGAAGCTGACGGCGGCCACGGGGGCGATCCGGTTGGACGGCACCAGCACGCCGCTGCCCAGCCGGATCTTCGTGGTCTTGACGGCCGCCGCGCCCATGGCGACGAACGGGTCGGCGACGATCATCTGGGTGTCGTAGAACCAGGCATGCGAGAAGCCAAGATCCTCCGCACGCTGCGCCAATTTCCAGGAGTCGCCGGCAGTGGCGATGGCGATGCCGAATTCCATCTTCTTCCGTTTCCGTTGCTGCCTGAAGTTGGGGCTCAGCGCGGGCAAGGCGTCAAGGGCGGTCTTCCGTCACCCGTAGCGGCGCCAGAAGAAAACAACCGTCATGGAGACGGTGACGGTCAGGATGATCGCCCGGGCGACCGGCGCGGACAGGCGGCGGCCGAGGCTTGCGCCGGCATAGCCGCCGAGGAAAGCGCCGGCCAGCATCGCCAGGGTTTCGGGCCACCAAACCTTGCCGGCAGCGATGAAGCATAGCACGGCGACGGCGTTGGTGGCGCCGACCATCAGGATGCGCGCCGGGTTGAGCCGGGCCAGGGTTTCGGTGCCGAGCAGGGTCCAGGTCGCCAGCATCATGATGCCGACGGCGCCGCCGAAATAGCCGCCGTAGAGGCCAAGCACGAACTGTACCGCGAGCAGCGCCGGCGGACCGATGCGCATGTGCCGGCGGAGCGTCGTGCCGAGATCGCGGCCGAAGGCGAAGGCCAGGGTCGCGAACAGCAGCAGCCACGGCACCACGGCGTCGAATGTGGAGACCGGCGTTACCAGCAGCAGGATGGCGCCGAGCAGACCGCCGATGACGCTGATGGTGAGAAGCTGCCACAGCTTCACGCCGCCGATGTCGGCGAAATCGTGGCGATAGATCCAGGCGCTGCTGACCGCGCCCGGAAACAGCGCCACGGTGGAGGAGGCGTTGGCCGCGACCGAGGGCAGGCCGGCGAATATCAGGGCGGGGAACGAGAAGAAAGAACCGCCACCGGCGATGGCGTTCATGGCGCCGGCGGCGAAGCCCGCGGCCACCAGCATTGCCAGCGTGGCCAGGGTCACAGCACGAGTTGTCCGAGCAGCGCGTCCAGTCGCAGCCGCCCTTCCGAGGTGGCGAGCAGCCGGCTTTCGGTGCGGACCGCGTAGCCGGCCTCGATCGCGCGGGCCAGGATGTCGGGGTCGATCGCGTCCTCCAACGCCATGCCGGTGCGGGCTTGGAAGCGTGCGGCGTCGATGCCTTCGTTCAGCCGAAGGCCCATCAGCAGCATCTCGCGGGCGCGCTCCTGGAGTGGGACCGGGTCCTCGCGGGTGGTGCCGTGGCCGTCGGCTTCGACCCTGTCCGCCCAGATTTCCGGTGCGCGGTGGCGGCGGGTGGCGAGGATTTCGTTGCCTGACGTCACGCGGCCATGGGCGCCCGGGCCGATGCCGGCGTAGTCGGAGTAGCGCCAGTAAGCCAGGTTGTGGCGGCTCTCAGCGCCAGGTGCTGCGTAGTTCGAAATCTCGTAGGGCAGCAGGCCGACGCGGGCGGCTTCCTCCGCGGTAGCCTCGTAAAGCGCCGTCGCGGTGTCTTCGTCGGGCAATGAAAAGTCACCGCGGCGGTGGCGGGCCTCGAACGCGGTGCCGGGCTCGATGGTCAGCTGATAGAGTGAAAGATGGTCGGCGGCGAGGTCGAGCGCCTGGCGCAGCTCCTGCCGCCATGCCGGGACGGTCTGGCCGGGGCGGGCATAGATCAGGTCGAACGAAATCCGTGGGAACAGGCGCCGGCCGACTTCCAGCGCGGCAATCGCCTGGGCGGCGGAGTGCTCGCGGCCCAGCATCGCCAGCGCCTCGGCCTCCAGGCTCTGCACGCCGAGCGAAATCCGGTTGACCCCAGCCTCGCGGAAGGCGCGAAGCCGGCCGGCCTCGACCGAGGTCGGGTTGGCCTCCAGGGTGATCTCGATGTCTTCAACAGGCTGGAACAGCCGCGTCGCGTCCTCGATGACCGAGGCGACCGTTTCCGGCGCCATCAGGCTGGGCGTGCCGCCGCCGAAGAAGATCGAGCCGAGCGGGCGTGGGCCCAGCCGCGCCGCCTCCCACGCCAGCTCGGTGCGCAGCGCATCTCGAAATCGCGCCTGCGGGATGGTGTCGCGGACATGCGAGTTGAAGTCGCAGTACGGGCATTTCGCCAGGCAGAACGGCCAGTGGACGTAGAGGGCCAGCGTCTCAGCCAAGGCAGGCGGCC
>JANXRT010000439.1 GCA_025356735.1 Acetobacteraceae bacterium
AGCGGCTGGTCGTGTCTTGCGACGCTTGGAGCTCGGCTCGAACTCGCGGCGTTGTTCGGGCTGAGCCGTGAAGACTGCCTGCCATAACGCTTCCTCTCCCTCGCGGGTCAAAGTAGCGTCACGACTTTCCAGGACCAAACAACTAAGCAAGACCCGGCTGACAGCCGAGGTGCCAAGCGTTCGAGTATGTGTCGGGCTTGCGTGGCGTACCTTTATCATCGGTCATCCGCGAACTTCCGAAGATAGGTGTCGATTGCCTCGACGATAAATCTACGATCGCCAGTGCATGCGTTTGGAATCTTGAACAGAACGCCTTCCCTGCCCCCCCGCCGGACCGTCAAACAGACCTTTCCTTCCTTGTTCCTGAACTTCTCCTCCGCTGCCGACGGCTTTACCCTGCCCAGCTTGACAGGAGCGAGGCGCAATATGACTGTTGCTGGGGATAACGGTGTCCCGCCATCTGTGCGCAAACCCGTCTGTTCCTTCGTGAGCGTCGCCGCTGCAGCCAATAGTGTGGCCCGGCTGCGCGGGTGGTTCAGCAAGGGCGCCAAGGCCGCGGCATGCGAGATCCCGATGACATGGGGCGAGATGAAGCATGCGAGAACTTCCGGCGGGAGCTTAGCCAACTCCAGGTAACGGCTCAGCCAGCTTTTGCCGACCTGAAGCCGGTCCGCCATTCGCTGCTGGTTGCCGTCGTAGTACCGCTCCACGGCCCGGGCGTAGTCCGTCGCACGCTCGTAATCCGACAGATCCTTTCTCGACCGATTCTCGAGGTCGGCGATACGGAAGGCTTCCTCGTCCGTCATCTCACGGGGCTCGACGAGAAATTTGAAATCCGGATAGTCATGGTTGCGCAGCCAGCAGACGCTCCAGTGGCGCCGCGCCCCGCAGATCACCTCGAAGCGATAGAGCGGATCGTTGGACACCCGCCGCACGATGGCGGGCACCTCCTGGCGGCCCTGGGCCCGCAGGCTGGTGATTAGGTCGGTGCAGACATCGAGGTTCAACGCGGCGTAGTCGCGATTATGTCCGGACCATATCCGACAGGTGGTCGGATCCACCGCCTCATGGATTCTTGTCGTGGCGTGTCCCGTTGCCAGCTCTGCGAGCCGGTTCTCCCGGGCGCCCAGAATACCTGTTTTTGGCGGAAGCCGCGGCCCGGCCGACAGATTGCCTCCTTCGGTCACGAGACTCGCAAAGCCCTTGTTGCCTAGCGCCATGTCAGGTCTCCACCTTATCTCGGGATAGGAGAGTAGGAATGCCACTTGCGTTCCACCCGGTGCGACAAGCTCCCGCACAGCCGGCCGACAAAAAAGAAGGATGTGGGCGGCTGCAGAATGCCCGATGCCTCAAAGCAACATCAAGGTGCGCATGTAGGCATCCGAGCGTCGGGAACTCTGGATATTGACTTCTTTTCAATGCACTACAGTCGAGTTGCAGGTCTGCAACCGACTGGCTCACAGGACACCTTCGGTTCTTAGCCTTGCCCTATGGCTTGGCCAGGTCAGCCGGATCTGCGTCTCGATCTCGGCATTGACCGCGTTCAGGTATGTCAGACAGCGCCGGTAGGTCTCCCGCGACGTGACCGGCTGCTCAAGTTCGTAGACCGACATCATGCGCGCAGAGGCGTTGTCGATCTCAGCGCTATCGCGGAGAACCGAACGCAGCATGTTTTCGCCGAAGAGATTGCGCATGATCTGCAACAGTTCGCGCTGCATCGACTTCTGCTCGTCGGCGCGGGTGGCCAGAAACCGGATCCAGCCCAGGTCGATCGGCATTCCCCTCTCCTCCAGCACGCCGATGCTTTCGTGCAGCATCGCCAAAAAACTGGTGGTGGAGGTAAAATCAACCACAGTTGGCGGGATCGGAATCAGCAGCGCATTGGCGGCACGCATTACGGAGAGCGAGACCGTGCCGAGCGCTGGCGGGGGGTCCAGGATGATCACGTCGAAATGCTCGCTGACGGAGGCGATGCCCTCGGCTATGCGGTTGAGAAGCGACTGCTCGTTTCTGGCAATCCGCGCCGCAAGCTCGTACTCGGCCAGATAGAGACGGAGGTTGGCAGGCACCAGGCAAAGGCCGTCCCAATGGGTCTCTCGGACGGCATAGGCGAGGCTCGACATCTCGGCATTGCGGATGAACGGGTAAAGAGTGTCCTCCTCGCCGATATCGAGATCCGGCACATATCCCATCATCATGGTAGAGGATCCTTGGCTATCGCAATCGATTAGGCAAACGCGGTAGCCGTGAATGGCCAAGTGTTGGGCCAGATGGACTGATACCGTCGACTTCCCTACCCCGCCCTTGAAGTTCTGTACGGCAACGATCGATATGGGATCGGCTGGATCGCGCCACGGCCTGGTTCCAAAGACCGCGCGCATGCCGTTCACCTCGGCCAGAGTGTAGCCAATGCGCCGACCCGATTGGGTCCGCGGCACGCCAGGAAGCCGCCCATCCTTTTCCGCCTCACGGATTGCCGCACCGGTTCTACCGACGAGTTCCGCCGCCCGTGTAATCGAAAAACGGGGTGAACGCCGCACCGAATTACCGCTGACTTCCTCCGTTACATCCCCCCGGGCACGTAGTCGCGCGACGACATCGATGGAGCGATTGTAGAGCGACTCGACGATGCTCGCGGTATCGGAGTTTTCCAAGCTAGGCCTTCGAAATTGAGATGTGGTCAGAGAAGGCGCTGAGCTGCGGTGACCTTGGGTGGCCCCGGCAGCCCGCACACCTTGGCGACACGGTCGAGCTCGGCGCCAAAGTTCTGCCGGATGTAGTCTGCCTTGAAGCGTGTGCCCGCGATCAGCGTCAGGCCATCGGCAGTCGCTTTGACGGTTGCGTCGAGCAACCACGCTTTGGACTGGGACACACCCATTGCCTGCCGCAAGCCCTCCAGAAATCCCTCGCTGGGCGCCATCTTTTCAGCGGGCACGTCAGGAGCCTTGAAGGTGTTAACGCCGACGAGGCGAAGCGGCCGGCGTTGCAGCGGAGCGGGAGAGGCATATAGGCGCACCGCCGTTGTATCGAAATCGACCTTGGCGGCCGGATATACCGCTGACACCTGACGATCCCAGGCGTCCCGGATCGTCTGACGAAACTTCCGGATGTTGCGGCCTTCGTTGCCGAAGTGCACGGCCAGCTGCGGCCAACCGATAAGTGCCGGGCGCCCCTTCGTGATACGCGGAAGGCGATAGGCAAGCCAGGTATAAAGGTCGAGAGCCGTTGCCGAGTCCCTCAGCTGGCGAATCGCATTCTCGTCGAGCGGCACAGCATGCTCGCGCAGATGCTCGAAGAATTCCTCCGTCAGCAGGATCTCGCGCGAGAACGTACCCTGTCGGCCGTTTGTCCCGGCGTAGTCGTTCGTCAGTTTGACCTCTTTGACCATGAACTCCTGGTCGCCGGCTGGCGTCTGATTGTCCCATCGGATCGTCCATTCGCAGGCCAGCAGGCGGTCAAGCTGCTGGCGGATCAGCGTTGCGGACCCGCGCGGCCCATAGCTGACCGTACGGAACCCCATGCGCCGCATCCAATCGGTAAAGGAGGAGCCGAGAACGATATGCCGAGACCGGGTCCGCACGGCTTCGGTCATGATGTGGATCAGAACCAGGCGGGGCAGGGACCCATAGGGAACGCCAAGCACCGTCATCCTCTGCTGACCATCGATACGTTGCAGGACCGGGCGCGGCGTGATTGCCAGGGTATACTGGCCATCCTGGCGAATGATCGGCGCCGTATCGTCAGCTGGGCGCCGCACCGGGAGCGACATGGCACAGAGGGCCGAATGCAGGAAGCTGGGAACGGGTTCTTCCAAGGCCACCGCCTGAACCCGCTCGAACAGGTCCGGCTGGCCTAGGCTGGTGGCATGCTGCTTCGCAGCGCCAGCTCCCGATCCGACCAGGACCGCATGCACCTGCTGTCCGAGGGGCAGTTCTCGCGGTGGCACTGAGTTCTCTCCTGCGCTGACGACTCCGTCGAGCTAGTTTGATTCGCTAGCATAGGCGAACCGCTCAGCCAACCACTTTCACAAAAAGCTCGACAACCCGATCAAATGTGAAAGTTAGCCGATGGCAAGAGTTCAAAACAGACTCACTTCGGTCACCTGAGGAAGTTCTTAGGTCTCTCTTTAGGTATAGTACCCGATTCATCGGCAAAGCGCGCTGAACGCGTACCAAGTTCATCGGTACGACTCCGGCAGAGCGTACTCGCCTCATCGCTTGGCCGTACTATTTGCATCGGTCGACTGGCACCGTACCGACTGCATCGGTGAAACTCCTTCACCGTGATCTTCCTTGGATCGTAGGATACCGACCCAGCCGCGTACCAAGTTCATCGGTCCTGCTGAAGCCCAGATTCCTGTAGGGGGACGGGGTTCGGCGAATCATGCAGGGACAGGTCTCTGGCTCTTGCGATAGTACAGCCTAGTCGTCTCCGTTGCCTTGGGTGTGGATGCGGCTTCCAAAGAGGGCAGGGGCCTGGAACTTTGCCCGACGCGGGAGAGGCTGCAGCTGATGCCGGCCAGGCGTGTGAGCAAGGGGGGGAGGGGGACCAAGTGCAGGGTGAGGTGGCCGGTTTGCCACTCCCAGCCGGTGGTCGTCACTCCGGGATCGTTTGAAGTCGCAGCACGCCATCGAGCGAAACAACCGTGGCGCCGCGCGGTCTCCACCATTTGCCATTGTTATCACTATCTGATAATGATAATAGACGATGCAGCGTGACTCATCCCTCGATGCTTTGCTCGACTTACACGGACAGGTGCTTGTCATTGATCCAGAGACCCGCCACTGGGTCCGGTTTACCGTCCGACGCGTGCCGATCAGCGACGCCAAGCCGCATGGCCTCGATTATTCGCTGACGCTGCATGGGCCGGATGGCGAGCGGCTGGTGGGTTTCGACAATGCGCATGCCGTGCGCAGCCAGACCGGACCGGCAGGCAGGGCAGGGGGCGCCTTCGATCACAAGCACCGGCTCCGTCTGGTGCGACCCTACGACTACCAGGATGCCGCAACGTTGCTGGGCGACTTCTGGGCTGAGGTGGATGCGGTGCTGCGCGAGAAGGGGATTTTTACATGAGCACTCTGAAGGTCGGGATTGCCTCCTACGAGGACATGAGAGCCCGCACGATGGCGATCGCGCGGGGCGATCTCAAGCCGAACGCCGACGACCCCAAGGTATGGTTCACCTCGACCGAGAGCTTTGCCCGGGTGCTATCGAACCGAAACCGCGCCCTGCTGGCAACGATCGCGGCGACGCATCCTGTTTCCCTTCAGGAGCTGGCGGTCAGCACCGGACGCAAGAGCTCTAACCTGTCGCGCACCCTGAAGACCATGGAGCGCTATGGATTCGTGAATTTGCAGCGCGGTGAGCGCGGACGCATCCGCCCAGAGGTGCCATACCAGTCGATCTCGCTCGAACTGTCCTTGAATGGGTGACACGCCGCGGCGGTTCGGATCGTTCGGCTTGATGTTCACAGGGTGCCGGTACTTCTCGACATGAATGCGACAGTTCACTTGTGGCTGTCCGAAGTGCTTACTCAACGTCATCCAGGCCTCTGGCTAGATAAAGCTGCGCGACTGGCTCGACAGCGGCGGGGCCGGGTAAGAGGCATCCACTCCGCCGCGCCCCGACGCCCGTCCGCCGACCTGTTGCGCGGTTTGCCGATGGCGGCTGCGTTCGAGCCCCTTCGTGATCTATAGGAACGGCTCGCCGGCATGGTCATCGAACAGCCTGGCGTCGCGGACATAGGCAGCAAGGACCTGCATGGATTTGTGCCGGCTGACCTGCTGGATCTTCCAGATGTCGGCCCCGGCGCGAGCGGCCGAGGTGACGAACCCGGCCCGCAGCGAGTGGCCGGCATAGCGTTCGGGATCCAGCCCGGCCGCCAGCGCGCGCGCCTGCACGATGCGGGCAACGGCATGGTCGGAAAGCCGGGCATCGCGAATACGGTCGCCTTTCCACAGCGGCCGGAAGATCGGCCCTTCCGTGACGCCGGCCGCATCCAGCCAGGCGCGCAGGTGGGCGAGGGGGGTCAGGCGACGTCCCTCCGGCACCGCGACCACGGCGCCGACGCCATCCTGGTCGGTCTTCGAGCGCCGGATGGTGACGCGCAGGCCCTTCGCCTCCCAGGCGAGATCAGCGACATCGAGCGCGACCAACTCGGAGCGACGGGCGGCGAGCGCCATGCCGAAAGCAATCAGCGCGCGATCGCGACATGCCGCGAGGTTGTTGCCCTCAATCGACCACAGCAACTGCATCACCACGTCGGCGTCAGCAGCGGCCTTGCGGTCTGGACCGACGATGCGCGACCGCCGAATTCCGGCGAGCACCTCGCTGATCACCAAACCGCCATCGGCGCGGTGTGGCGCCACCATGCCCGCACGGCGATGGGCATAGGCGATGGCGGCGAGCGCCCGGGCGATCGAGGGCGGCGCCTGGCCGTGGGAGCCCAGCGCGGAGAGATAGAGGGCGACCAGGGCAGGCTCGGCCGGGAGGAAGGTGGCATCACGCTCACAGCACCACAGACAGAAGCGCTGCCAGTCGGCCAGGTAGGCCTTCTGGGTCGAGGCGGCACGCGACGCGTTGATGTAGCCAAGCGCGGCGGCGATCTCGCCTGCCCCTATTGTCGGCAGGGCAGGGGGGGTGGCCCGGGCCGGCAATTTGGACCTGTGCGGGCGGTTCATACGGCCAATCTGCTTAGATCGGCCAGCATCGTCAACATTACCTCCGGTAACGCGCGATCCATGCGGCCGGGGCTTGTGTCTGCGCGGCCTGGTCCCAAGCTCCCTGACATGTTCGTCGTTGATGACGCTACCGCCGAGGCCATCCGCCACGCTTGGCAGGAGCAGGGTGAGCTGTCCGCTCTGATCGAACTGCGCCGGCACTTCCCGTTGATCGCCGACAACGCGAGAGCGCGGCTTTGCCTGGAGGCGATCGTCGGTTGGACGTCTCGGCCTGAGCCAATGCCGGAGCCAAGCGGCATCGTCAACTTGGCGACGGCCAGAGCGGAAAGGCGGACCAAGCCTGATCACGGGACGCGATGAAATCGGCCCGGTTCCGACGTATGATCCTGGGGGTGGGGGGTGCGCCATAGAACGTAGCGTGATCGTTAGCGAAGGCGATCCTGGAGCAAGAGAGCAGTTCGTCGGGTTAGACGTGCGCCACGAGCGCGGCGCCGAAGAGCCGCGACAAGCCGCGACTTCCCGTTGTCCCCGGACGGCTTCATGTTGCCGCCTGCTGCACGGGTGATATGGCCAAGGCGGCAAGCTGCGGGTCGTCCCATTCATGCCGTGCGCCATCAAACCTGGACTGGAGGCCAACGATGACCGAGGTGACCGACAATGCGGCGCTTGGCCGCTACGAGATGGTGGTCGACGGCGTGACGGCTTTCGTCACCTATACGCGACATGGCGACCGGCTGACGTTGGTGCACACCGAAGTGCCCCAGACACTGGGCGGACGCGGCGTTGGTTCGTCGCTGGCAACCGCCGTTCTCGACAACGTTCGCAATCGCGGGCTGGGCGTCGTGGCAGAATGCGAATTCATGGCCGCGTTTATCAAACGCCATCCCGAGTTTGCCGAT
>JANXRT010000466.1 GCA_025356735.1 Acetobacteraceae bacterium
TCGGCTTTCTGGCCGCGCTGCCGGTGGCGATCGTGGTCGCTGCCGGGTTCGGCGCGCTGCTCGCCTTGCCGGCGCTGCGGGTCACCGGCCCTTACCTCGCCATGGTCACCCTGGCGTTCGGCACAATTGTACAAATCCTGATCAACGAGATGGACTTCCTAACCAACGGCCCGCTCGGCATCTCGCTGCGCAAGCCGCTTTTTCTCGATGTCCGCGAAGCCCTGCCGTCCCTGCACCTGACCCTCGCCCGCATGCGCGACATTGAATTTTACTTTGTCGTCATCATCGCCTTCGTAGTCACCTTGATAGTCGTCAACCGGCTGCTGGCCTCCCGCTTTGGCCGCGCCTTCGAGGCGCTGCGGGACAGTCCGATCGCGTCCGACTGCATGGCGGTCAGCGTCTATCGCCACAAGGTGCTGGCGTTCGTGCTGTCGGCCGGGTTCGCCGGGCTCGCCGGCGGGCTGTTCGCCTACTCCGAGCAGTACATCGCGCCGAACAACTTCAGCTTCGACCTGTCCATCCAGTTCCTGCTGGCGGTGACCATGGGCGGCCGCAAATCCCGCATCGGGCCGATACTCGGTGCCGCCATCGTCGTCTATCTGCCCAACCTGCTGGCCGATATCGGACAGTTCCGGCTGGTCGCCGGCGGCATCGCCGCGGTCGCTGTCCTCGCCGGCGGCGCCCACATGCTCCGCCATCCCGAAACCCGCCGCGCCACCGCGATTCCGGTCGCGCTCTGCATCGCCTTCTTCGTGTTCTCGCTGCTGCTCAACCGCATCACCGACTACAAGCTGACGGTGTTCGGCCTGATGATCCTGTTCGTCGTCTATTACCTGCCCGACGGCATCTACGGCTTCCTGCGCCGGATAATTTTCGAAATTCGCCCCGGCTGGCTCCACCCCCACGCCGTGATCCGCGCCACCGGCGACGACGCTCACATCTGGTCGGCAGCGCAGCCCGTTATCGAAACCTCCCGCCCGCTGCTGGAGGTCCGCAACGTGGTCATGCAGTTCGGCGGCCTCAAGGCGCTCGACCGCGTCGATCTGTCGGTGATGCCCAGCACCATCCACGGCCTGATCGGGCCGAATGGATCGGGCAAATCTACCATGATGAACGTGCTCACCGGCATCTACGTGCCAACGGCCGGCGACGTGCGGCTGGAAGGAAAGACAATCGCCGGCTGGAAGTCGCCGGACATCGCCATAGCCGGCATCGCGCGTACCTTCCAGAACGTTCAACTGTTCGGCGAGCTGACCCTGATCGAGAACATCCTGGTCGGGCTCAACCACTCCTATGCCGGCGGCGTGGCCGACGTGGCGCTGGCCACCGGCCGGGCGCGGCGGGAGGAGTCGCAAGCCCGCCAGCGCGCCGCCAGCCTGCTGCGCTTCGTCGGCCTCGCCGCCCAAGCCAATGAGGAGTCGAAGAACCTGCCGTACGGCAAGCAGCGCCTGCTCGAGATCGCCCGCGCGCTCGCCCTGGATCCCAAGCTGCTGCTGCTCGACGAACCCGCCGCCGGTCTGACCGCGCCCGACATCCTGGAACTTGTCTCGATCATCCGCAAAATCCGCGACCACGGCATCACCGTGCTGCTGATCGAGCATCACATGGACGTCGTGATGAGCCTCAGCGACACCGTGACCGTGCTGGATTTCGGCCAGAAGATCGCGGAGGGCCGCCCGGCCCAGGTTCAGGCCGACCCCGCCGTGATCGCGGCCTATCTCGGCGGCAGCGTCACTGAAATGGTCGCCTGACATGCTACAGGTCGAAAATCTTGTCGCCGGCTACGGCAAGGTCCAGGTCCTGCAATCGATCTCGCTCACGGTCGAGCGCGGCACCCTGGTAACGCTGATAGGCTCCAACGGCGCCGGCAAAACCACCACGTTGCGCGCCATCTCCGGCATGATCGCGCCCGCCTCCGGCAGCATCCAGCTCGCCGGCCGCCAGATCGCCGGCCTGCCGATGCACCAGATCACCAAGGCCGGCCTCGCCCACTCCCCCGAAGGCCGCCGCGTCTTTTCCACCCTATCGGTCGCCGACAACATCCTGCTCGGCGCCTTCACCCGCATCACCGGCGCCCGCTCCCGCGGCGACGTGAAAACCGACCAGTCCCGCATGCTCGACCTGTTCCCGCGCCTCGCCGAACGCCGCAACCAGCTCGCCGGCACCCTGTCCGGCGGCGAGCAGCAGATGCTCGCCATGGCTCGCGCCCTGATGCTTAACCCGGAAATCCTGCTGCTCGATGAGCCCTCGATGGGCCTCGCGCCAAAACTGGTCGAGGAAGTCTTCGCCATCATCGCCCGGCTGAAACGCGAGAACATCACCATGCTGCTCGTCGAGCAGTTCGCCGCCGCAGCCCTCGATGTCGCCGACTACGGCTACGTGCTGGAAAACGGCCGCATCTCGGTTTCCGGCAACGCCCAGGCGCTCAAGAACGATCCGGCGGTAAGAGCCGCGTATCTCGGCACGGCGCACTGACGCCGCAGGCAAGAAAGCTTGGGCTCTGCCCAAACCCGCCAAGGGGCCGTCGCCCCTTGGATCCCCCTCACTTAAGGGATGCGCTCCCGGGCGCTTCCCGGGCGGGGTTTGGGGCAGAGCCCCATGTCTTCTTGCCTGCGGCGCTCAACCCCGTTCGCTATCCAATCCTGCCGCCTGAGCCGGCGCGTAACGATGACCGGAGGCGGCTCCCTCGGGCACGGCCTGCTCGATGGCGCTCAGATCAGCAGGCGTGAGCACGACATCCTCAGCACCCAGCGCTTCGGTCAGCCGATCACGCCGCCTCGCGCCGACAAGGGGAAAGATGTCGTCGCCCTGTGCCGCGACCCAGGCAATCGCGATCTGCGCCACGCTGACACTTTTGGCATCGGCCACACTTCGAAGTGCCTCCACCAGGGCCAGGTTGGTTTCCACATTACCCGACTGGAAGCGCGGGCTGAAAGCCCGGAAGTCGCCGGCCTTCACCACGTCCTTGTTCCAGTGCCCGCTGATCAAGCCGCGCGACAGCACGCCATAGGCCGTAATCGCGATGCCGAGTTCGCGGCAGGTCGGCAGGATTGTTGCCTCAATACCGCGCGAGATCAGCGAATACTCGATCTGGAGATCACAGATCGGATGCACCGCGTGGGCGCGGCGGATGGTTTCGGACGATACCTCGGACAGCCCGATATGACGCACATATCCAGCTTTGACCATGTCGGCGATGGCGCCGATGGTCTCCTCGACGGGAACGTTTGGGTCCAGCCGTGCGGGCCGGTAGATGTCGATATGGTCGGTTTCCAGCCGCTTCAGCGAGTAGGCGAGCGCGTTCCTCACCGCACCCGGCCGCGCGTCGAAGCCGATGAACTGCCCCGCCGGATCGCGCATGGCGCCGAACTTGACGCTGTAGATCACGCTGTGGCGGGCACAGCCGCGGCAGGCGTCCCGCAACACCAGCTCGTTATGGCCCGAACCGTAGAAATCGCCGGTGTCGAGCAGGTTGATCCCGGCATCGAGCGCGGCGCGCACCGTGGCGATGCTTTCGTCGCGGTCCGCCGGACCGTAGAAGTCCGACATTCCCATGCAGCCGAGGCCGAGGGCCGAGGCTTGCGGGCCGGTGCTGCCAAGCCGACGATGTTCCATGTTCTTTCCTTTCGGGGCGAGGGCTGAAGCCAATGTAGGCGGGGAAACAGGAATGGATATGACCGACGGTTCCGCGATCACCCACCACCACGCCGACCTCGGAGACGTGCGGCTGCATTACGTGACCGCGGGCGAGGGGCTTCCCGTCGTGCTGCTGCATGGCTGGCCGCAGACCTGGTATGAATGGCGGCACGTCATTCCGGAACTGGCGAAGAATTACAGGGTAATCGCGCCCGACCTGCGCGGCCTCGGCGACTCGTCCCGCCCACTCCACGGCTACGACAAGAAAACGATCGGCAACGACATCTGGCGCCTGGTGCACGATCATCTGAATATCAATAGCTTCCATCTCGTCGGCCACGATTGGGGCGGTCCGACCGCCTACGCGCTCGCCCATGCCCATCCCGACGCCGTGCGCCGGTTGGCGATCCTGGACGTCACCATCCCAGGCGACGGCAGCCCCAGCATGAGCCAGGGCGGAAGGCGTTGGCATCACGCCTTTCAGCAGACGCTGGATTTGCCCGAAGCCCTGGTTACCGGCCGGGAGGACATCTATTTCGGCTGGTTCTACCGCAACTACGGCCACCGTCCGGACGCGATCCCGCCCGCCGACGTCGCCGAATACCTGCGCACCTACCGCGAGCCAGGCGCCTTGCGCTCCGGCTTCGCCTACTACCGCAACATCCCCCGCGACATCGCCGACAACGCGGCCGGCGCGAAGGACTTCAAGCTGCCGATGCCGGTTCTGGCGCTAGGGGGCGCGAATTCATGGGGCAGGGGCCTGGAGGTGGTGGAGTCCCTGCGCCGGCTGGCAACCGACGTGCGCGGTGGCATCATCGAAAACTGCGGCCATTGGATGCCGGAGGAACAACCCGAAGCGCTCCTGGAGCAGCTTTTGGCATTCTTCGCCGAGGATTAGCGCCTGGTCAGGCTTTGGGCATCACCGGATCGATCCACGGATTGAGCAGTTTCGCGCCGGTTCGAAAATCGCCGGTATCGCGCGTGACGATAGTCAGTCCGTGGTGAACGGCGGTGGCCGCGATGATCAGGTCGGGTTGTGAGAAGGTGTGCCCCACCTTGCGGCCATCCGCGACCAGAAGCCGCCAGGTGAGCATCACATCCTCGGTGACCGCCAGCACGCGCTGGGCGAACATCGGGCGCAGCGTCTGGGCGAGCCAATGATGGAGCGTGGCACGTTGGCTAGGATCGTTGACAAGCTCGATTCCAAAGCGGATCTCGGCAAGAGTCACCGAACTCACGTAGAGCCGGGTCAATGGCTGCGAGGCGATGAAATCAACGACCCGGCGCTCAGGCTTCGCGCGGCGCAGCTCGGACAGGATGTTGGTATCGAGCAGCCAGCCGGTCACAGGACAACATCGCGCACCGGCATCGGCGCGCGGCCTGGCGTGATGTCGATCTCGCGATCCGGGCACGCCTGCATGGCGGCGACCAGCGCCTCGCCCGTAAGATCGCCCTTGAGGCGGTTGAACTCCTCGGCCGAGATGATCACGACCTCCTCGCGCCCATGCACCGTGACGTGCTGCGGTCCTTCATTGTGGACGCGACGCACGAGTTCGCTGAACCGGGCTTTGGCATCCTGCAGCAGCCAATGGTTCGATCGACGATCGCGAGACGTTCGCGACGGCTTCAAAGAGGCAGGCGGAAGGACATTCTGACTTCTGGTCATCCTGACTAGATAATCGTCGAATAACCGATGTTCAAGAAAAATGCATCAGCCGACCACGAACGCCTTGGCAAAGAAATCTGTCGCACCAAAATTGCCGGATTTGAGCGCCAGCCGCATCGGCGCCGCGACACCTTCCGCCATCACCCCCTCGGCATGGGTCCAAGGCACCCCCGGATCAATCTCGGTGCCGATCCGCAAGCTGCGCACGCCGAGCTTCTGCACGATCGCGCCGGAGGTCTCGCCGCCGGCGATCACCAGCCTGCGCACGCCGCGCGCCACCAGGCCCTCGGCGATGCCGGCCATCGCCTGCTCGATCAGCGCGCCGGCGGCCTCGCGCCCGAGCCTCGCCTGTAACGCGGCCACCTTGTCCGGCGGGGCGGAAGCCGCGATCAGCACCGGGGATGCGCCAAGCCTGCCATCCGCCCATTCCAAAGCCTGCGCCGCCAACGCTCCGGCATCCGGCGTCGCCAGCGCGTCGAGCTCCAGCGTCGGCATGGTTTCACGCGCCCGAGCGATCTGGAACAAAGTGGCGCGCGAGCACGATCCGGCCAGCGCTGCAGCGTACCCGCCAACCTCAGGCAAAGACGCACTGTCGCCATCGGCCAGCAACCCGGCACGGCGGAAATTGTCGGGCAGGCCCATCGCGACGCCGGAGCCGCCGGTGACCAGCGCGTGGCCGTCGGCCGCCTCGCCGATCGCCAGCAGGTCATCGTTCATAACCGCATCGATCACCGCGTAGCGCCGGCCCTGCTCCTTGAACTGCGACATTGCCCGGCGGATCGCGGCGGCGCCCTGCGCAACCGTCACCAGCGGGATCAGCCCGACCGTGCCCTCGGTCTGGCGCGACATCACCCGCACCAGGTTGGCATCGCGCATCGGCGTCAGCGGGTGGTTTTCCATGCCGCTTTCGTTCAGCAGCGCCGAGCCCACGAACAGGTGGCCCTGATAGACCGACCGTCCGTTGGCCGGGAACGCCGGACACACCAGCGCCAGCCCGCCGCCGAGGGCCACCAGCAGGGCGTCGGCGACCGGGCCGATATTGCCCTCATCGGTGCTGTCGAAGGTCGAACAGTATTTGAAGAAGATCTGCCGGCAGCCCGCTTGTTGCAGCCATGCCAGTGCCGCCAGGCTGTCCCGCACGGCATCGCGAACCGGCGCGGTGCGCGATTTCAGCGCCACCACGACCGCATCGGCGTCCGGTGGCGCGTCACCGGCGCCGGGCACGCCGATCAGCTGGACCGTTCGCATGCCGCCGGCCACCAGCATGGCGGCAAGGTCGGTGGCACCGGTAAAGTCGTCGGCTATGCAGCCCAGCAGCATCGCGCGTTTCCTAAAGTAATGCGGGTCCAGGGACGCTATCCCTGGCGGGGTTTGGGGCAGAGCCCCAACCTTGCTCGATGAACGCCATGGCCTGTTTTTCCCAGGAAGGCAAAGCCCGCCCCGCCTGCCAGGCCGCCTCGCCCATGACGCGCCGCAGTTCGGCCGAGAAGATCAGCCGCCGCATCGCCTTCGACAATCCGACGAAATCGCCCGGCTCGCAGGTGACGCCGCCCTCGGCCGGCACCAGCACGGCGGCGGCACCGCCCTGCATCACCGCCACCGGCAGGCCGTGCGCCAGCGCCTCCGCCACCGCCATGCCGTAGCCCTCGTAATGCGTCGCCAGCGCGAACAGGTCGGCGCCATGCCACAGCGCTTCCAGTGCCGGCCCGACAACCTCGCCGGCGAAGGTAACCCGATGCGTGATTTGAAGCGTCCCGGCCAACTCGACGAGTTGCCGGGCGCAGGCCGGATCGCGGTCCGGCGAGCCCGCGATGGTGAGATGCCAGTCAAGGTCGAACAGTTTTGACAATGCCCGCAGCAGCACATCGTGGCCCTTGCGCGGAATGAGCGTGCCGACCGACAGGATCCGGCACGTCGGAACGCCCGATCCGGCGGCGCGCGGCACCGCGTCGGTGCCCGGCGTGATCACTGCAATCCTGTCCCGCGCCACCGCGAAATCCGTGACCAGCGTTTGCGCGGTCGTCTCGCTGGTGACGACCACGCGGCCCAGCGCCGGCAGCAGCCGCCGCTCGATCATGGCCAGCCGTGCCCGCTCCGCATCGTCTAGCCCGGTTTCCATGGAGACCGGATGATGGATCAGCCCGGCGATGCGCGGCGACGACAGCTCCGCCGCCATGCCGTCGAAGGCAGGCAGCGCCAGCCCGTCGATCAGGACCAAGCCGTCATCCGGCAGGCAGCTTTCCGGCGTTGGCTCAACCACTTCGATCGTCCGGCCAGCCCGCCGCCACTCGTCCACCATGCGGCGGTCATAGACATAGCCGCCGGACACGGTCTCGGACGGCTCCGGCCAGATCAGCGTCAGCTTCATCGGAGGGCAGACGTCAGGCTGAGCATGGCGGCTCCCGGAAAACTCAAGACTGAAAATACAAGGCTGGCGGATGGTGTGCCACAACCCCGTCCCTTGTCACGCCTGCGCGGACACGGCGACCGCGACCGATGGCGGCTCGGCCAGCCGGCCCTCGGCGCCGTAGCGCGGCGCCGCCCGGGCGAGTTCCATCCGGCCGGCCCGGGCGACGATGCCGATCACCCGGCCCTGGACCGCGATGGCACGCTCCAGCAGGATTCGGTTCTCGGCCGCCAGCGCCCGAAGCCGTGCCGCCAGGGCGCGCGTTTCGCCGCCGTCGGCTTCGAACGTTGCGGCCGGCTGCGCTGCGACGAAGCACACCGTCGCGTCCTGCTTGGCGGCCAGCAGCGTGCCGGCGCGCGCCAGGTCCATCGCCCGCAGCGCCTGGTTTTCCTGGCCGATGATGTCGGCCAGCCGTACGGCGGCGGCAATCAGCTCGGCGGTCATGGCCTGATCCTTGATGTTGTTGAACCTGGGGTCAGACCGGGGGCCGGCGACTTCCGTGCCTCCTGCATCCGCAGGATCTCGGCCAGGATCGGCTTGGCGAGGCCGATGCCGCCGCCCTGGGCGATCTTCTTGGCGATCTCGGTCACCAGCATCGGCTTCCAGGCTTCTTCCCCGGCGCCGCCGCCGAACTTCGAGGTTTTAACGGTGTCGAACATCGGTTGCAGCATCTGCCCGATGGTCATCGCCTCGAACTCGTGCGCCGACTTGCGCGCCTTCGCCAGATCGCTCCCGGCTGCGGCAGCCGCCGGTTGCACCGGGCCGACCGCCATCAGCGCACCTGCAAATCGGCCTGCAGCGCGCCGGCGGCCTTGATCGACTGCAGGATGCTGATCAGGTCACGCGGGCTGACGCCGAGCGCGTTCAGGCTGCCGACAAGGTCGCGCAGGGTGGCGCTGCCGGTGAGGATGCCAAGCTTTCGATCCTTCTGGTCGTCGATCTGGATCGAGGTGCGATCCACCACCACGGTCTGGCCGTTGGAGAACGCGCCGGGCTGGCTGACGACCGGCGCCTCGGTCACCCGGATGGTGAGGTTGCCCTGGGCGATCGCCACCGTGCTGATGCGCACGTCCGATCCCATCACCACGGTGCCGCTCGCCTCCTCGACGATGACCACGGCTGGGCTGTCGGGCTTCACCCGCAGGACCTCCACCTGGGCCAGGACATCGATCGCGTCGCGGCCGGTAAGGTCGAGCGAGACCGTGCGCGGATCGGTGGCGCGCGCGATCGGGGCGACCGCCTGGTTGATCGCCTCGGCGATGCGCCGCGCCGTCGCCAGGTCAGGATTGCGCAACGCCAGCCGCATGCCCGTACGCGCATCGAGCCGGAACGGCACCTCGCGCTCTACCGTCGCGCCGTTGGCGATGCGCGCCGCGGTCGGCACCCCGCGCGTGACGGAAGCGCCGGCGCCGCGCGCCGCGATGGCACTGGTGGTCAGCGCGCCCTGCGCCACCGCATAGACCTCGCCGTCGGCGCCAAGCAGTGGGGTCACCAGCAGCGTGCCGCCGGTGAGGTTGGTCGCGTCGCCAAGTGCGGACACCGATATGTCGATGCGGCTGCCGCTGCGCGCGAACGCCGGCAGCTCGGCCGTCACCATCACCGCGGCGACGTTCTTGGTCTGCAGTTTGGCTTCCTGGTCGCGGGTGTTGACGCCGAGCCGCTCCAGCATGCCGATCAGTGACTGGCGCGTGAACACCGCGGCATCGAGCTTGTCACCGGTGCCGTTCAGCCCGACCACGAGGCCGTAGCCCACCAGCTGGTTGGCGCGCACGCCCTCGATCTCGGCGATGTCCTTGATCCGCACCTGAGTCCAGCCGAGGGAGGGCGCGATCAGCAGGAGCAACGGGAGGAGAAATGAAAGATGCAATGGCTTCCTTGCCGTCGGTGGGGTTGCGCATCAGGCGCCGGTATTGGTGTGGAAAGGTTTACCGGCCAGGTTGGGGGCGTTCGAAGCCGGTAAGCGCAAGCGCCGTGCCACGCTTCGGGCGCATGAAAGCGGCACTTCGCGGCGCCTGGGCCCGGCAACCGGTGCCGGGCGGCAGCGGCCACTCGGCACGAATTGCGCCGGGATCAACTGGAAAGGCGGTTCGCCGAATGATGAGTTTCGCTATCGGCACCCGCCGCACCTCCGAGCCGGCTCGTATGGCCGCGCGAGCGGCGCGCGGTTCGGCGGGGTTCAACATGGCGTCAAGCCAGCCAGCCGCGGAGAACTCCTTGAGCGATGCAACAGAGCTTTCCGGATCGCTCACCGGCGCGGCACAGCTGGGTGGCCTTCTGGCCCTGCAGGAGCAGCAGCCCGCCCTCGAACACGAACATCGCGAGCGCGACCGCCGGGCACGGAGGCAGGGCCACGCCATGCTGGCAGCACTGACCGACCTGCAGCGTTGCCTGACCGTGGGCGATCCCAGCGCGGCGCTGGACCGGCTCGTGGGCCTCGTCCGGACGATGCCGCTGGCGGCCGATCCGGTCCTGGCTTCCCTGCTGGCGGCGATCGCCCTGCGTGCGCGGGTGGAGATTGCCCGGCGCTCCCCTGAAAACGGCACGGGAGCGCCGGCCTGGCCCACCAGTGGCTGATGATGGCTCCCGATGATCGCTCCCGGCGACGCTCATATTACCGTTAGGCGTCAGCGCCTTGTTGCTTAGGCGCAAGCACTTGGCGACGTTCGCCCGCGTCGCTATAAGCCCGCTATCCGGCGGACCACCGGCCGGTATCGTGGGCTCCATTCTTCGCGTCTGGCGCCCGGACCCGAAAGCGCAGGACCGCTACGATGATGGTGACGCTGCCCCCGGACTACCGCCCCTCGGACACCGAGGAATTCATGAGCCCCGTGCAGTCGGAGTATTTCCGCCAGAAGCTGATGCGTTGGCGGGCCGAACTGCTGCGCGATGCCGACGGCACCTTGGCCAGCCTGTCGGAGGGCGGCATACTGGAGGCCGACATCACCGACCGCGCCAGCGTCGAGACCGACCGCGCGCTGGAGTTGCGCACAAGGGACCGGGCGCGAAAACTGATCAACAAGATCGACCAGGCGCTGGCCCGGGTCGAAGCCGGCACCTACGGCTACTGCGACGAGACCGGGGAGCCGATCGGCCTGCGCCGGCTGGAGGCGCGCCCGATCGCCACCATGTCGATCGAGGCCCAAGAGCGGCACGAGCGCATGGAGCGGGTGCACCGCGACGATTGATGGGTTGCGGGTGCACCGCGACGATTGATGGGTTGCGGGTGCACCGCGACGATTGAGATGGCGTGTTTCCGGCCAGGCTCGATAGCTCTGTCATGGCGGAGGCCTGTGATGGATGACGCCAACCTGTACGACACCGACATCTGCACCTGGGCTGAACAACCGGCGGCTGCGCTCCGGTCATTGGAAGGGCGGCGTGACCTGCCCAACCAGTTGGATCTGGTCAACCTTGCCGAGGAAGTCGAGGATGTGGGACGAGGCCCACTGAATGCCGTCTCGAGTCTGATCCGGCAAATCCTGACTCATCTGGTAATCGCAAGCACCCTTCGAGCCTCATCGTCGATGAAGCATTGGGCAAGTGAGGTTGCCACCTTCCATGCCGACAGGATGGGCAACTACCAGCCCAGCCTGCAGCCAAGGATCGAACTTCGAAAGCATTGGGTCCGCGCGCTTAAAGTCGCCAGGCTCAAGCTTGATACCTATGATCAGGTGGACTGGGCACGATTCGAGCACATCGTTACATATCAGGATCCGGTGGATTGCTGCCCAATCTCGTTGCATGAGTTATGCGTGGAAGACTTCGACTTTTACGCGGCAGTCGCCAAGATCGATCGTATTGCCGACAAAGACCCGTAAGCGGCGACTTCCTCGGCACGCCATAGCCGGCTAGGCTGATCTCCTGGACCATCAGAGTCCTCCGGGAGAAAACGAAATGATCCGTCGCCGCCATCTGCTGGCCGCATCCGCCGCCCTGCTCGCCGCGCCCGCGATCGTCGAGAGCGTCGGCGCCCAGGCCGCCTTCGACTGGAAGCAGGCCAAGGGCCAGAAAATCGAGGTCAACCTCTCCAAGTCGCCGCGCTCGGACGTGCTGCAGGCGCATCAGAAAGAATTCGAGGCGCTGACCGGCATCACCGTCGGATCGGAGCAGATACCCGAGCAGCAGCAGCGCCCAAAGGTCGCGATGGAGCTGTCCACCGGCCATCCCTCGTTCGACGTCGTCAACGTCGCCATGCACGTCCAGAAGCGGCTGATCGAGCGCGGCAACTGGATGGAGGACCTTCGGCCCTATCTCGCCAACCCAGGCCTGGTCGCGGCCGACTTCGACAAGGCCGACTTCTTTCCCGCCAGCATGCGCATCGCCACCAGCGCCGACGGCAAAATCAACGTCCTGCCGCTCAATCAGGACCTGTTCATCCTGATGTACAACAAGGAGCTGCTGGCGGCCAAGGGCGTCGCGGTGCCAACCACCTACGAAGAACTGATGGCCGCGGCGATCAAGCTGACCGACAAGGAAAAGGGCGTCGCCGGCTTCGTCGGCCGTGGCCTGAAGAACGCCAACGTGGTGCTCTACGACAACATCCTGCTGGGCTGGAATCAGGAGACCATCAGCGCCGACGGCCACACCCTGCTGACCGACACGCCGGCGGCGATCGAAGCGGGAAAATACTACCAGAACATCATGCGCCAATGCGCCCCCCAGGGCGTGGTCGGCTTCAACTGGAACGAGGCGCAGACCACGTTCAGCCAGGGCAGGGCGGCGTTCTGGTGGGATGCGATCGGCTTCACCGCGCCGCTGATCGACAAGACCAAGTCGAAGATCGCCGACAATGTCGGTTTCGCCGTGCTGCCTTCCGGCCCCGATGCGCGGCACTCCGCCACCTTCATGGATGCTGTCGGCATCCCGGCGCAAGGCCGCAACAAGCAGGCGGCGTGGCTCTATATCCAGTGGGCCACCAACAAGGCGATGATGAACAACTACCTGCGCACCGGCTCCGGCACCCCGCCGCGCGCCAGCCCGTACACCGACGGCGACGTGCGTTCGGGCAGCGCCTTCCGGCCGGACTGGTTCGACACCGCCTTGGCCAGCCTGAAGATCGCCCGCTCCGGCCTGCCGGAAATCGTGCCGGTGACCGAGTTCCGCGACACCATCGGCGTCGCGCTCAGCAACATCATCGGCGGTGCCGACGTGGCGACGGAGCTGAAGAAGGCCACCGCGACGTTCAAGCCGGTGCTCGACAAATCGAACGAGGCGTAGCCAACGCACTGCACGGTCAGGACGGGAAAGTGTCCCGTTCCTGCCGTGTGCCTGGCGTTTCCTCCCCAAACCTGACCTCGGACGCCTTTACCGATGGCCGCGATCTCACTACCGGACTGATCAAGCCAAGTCACGCAGTTTTCTTACTAAAACCGTTCTAGCCACGTCCTAATATTGCGCTTAGCGTTGGTGCGACGCACAATAATTCCTATCTCTTGCGCTACCGAAAACCCGTTCGCCTGCAGGTTGGAGACTTCCATGAAAATTGGCTTTATCGGGCTTGGCACCATGGGATCGGGCATGGCCGCCAACCTTCAGAAATCCGGCTTCTCCCTTGTCGTCAACGACCTCAACCAGCAATCGGCATCGCGCCTTATATCGGCGGGCGCGATCTGGGCACCGACCCCGCGCGAGGTCGCGGCCCAATCCGACGTGATCCTGAGTTCGCTGCCCGGACCGGCGGAGGTCGAGGTGGTGGCGCTCGGCGAGGACGGCCTGATCCACGGCATGAGGGTCGGCTCGGCCTATTTCGATCTCTCGACAAGCTCGCCGACTTTGATCCGCAAGATCGCCGCCGAGTTCCTGAAGCACGGCGTCCACGCGCTCGACGCCCCGGTCAGCGGCGGCCCGGCTGGCGCCGTATCCGGCAAGCTGGCGGTCTGGGTCGGCGGCGACCGCGATACATTCGAGACATTCAGGCACGTGCTCGACGGGTTTTCCGATGCGCCGTTCCATGTCGGCCCGGTCGGCGCCGGCTCGGTCGCCAAGCTGGTGCATAACTGCATGGGCTACATCGCCACCGCCGGTCTCGCCGAGGTGTTTTCCCTCGGCGTCAAGGCCGGCGTCGAGCCGCTGGCGATCTGGGAGGCGGTGCGCCAGGGCGCCATGGGCCGCCGCGGCATGTTCGAGCGCGTGGTCGACCAGTTCCTCGTCAACCAGTACGAGCCGGCCGCCTTCGCGCTGCGCCTGGCGCACAAGGACATGACCCTGGCGACCAACCTCGGCCGCGAGTTGAAGGTGCCGATGCGCCTTGCCAACCTCGCCCTTGAGGAAATGACCGAGGCGCTGAACCGCGGCTGGGGTGCGCGCGACAGCCGGTCGATGATGCTGCTGCAGAACGAGCGCGCCGGCGTCGAGATCGCCGTCGATCCCGCCCGCATCCAAGCCGTACTCGAAAAATCCGCGGCCTCCTGATCCTTATGCCGCCAGCGGCGTTGCACCAGGCATGACCGATCCGATCGACGAAATCGCCAGGCGCCGCGAGGCGGCCAAGGCCCAAGGCGGCGAGGCAGCCGTCGCGCGCCAGCATTCGCGTGGCCGGCTGACCATCCGCCAGCGTGTCGATGGCATCCTCGATCCCGGCAGCTTTCGTGAAATCGGCCCGATCGCCGGCACCTCGGAGCCCGGCGACAACGGCTCGCCGGAAAAATTCACCCCCGCCAATTTCGTGCTCGGCTTCGGGCGCATCAACGACCGCCCCTGCATCGTCGGCGGCGAGGATTTCACCATCAACGCCGGCTCACCCAACCTCGGCGGCCTGCGCAAGAGCATCTACACCGAGGAACTCGCCTGCCAGTACCGCATCCCGCTGGTCCGCCTGCATGAGGGCGCGGGCGGCAGCGTCACCGGCAGCGCCGGCAAATCCGGCAGGCCCTCGCCGCCGGAACCCGTGTTCTCGCCGCACCGCTTCGCCTCCGTCGGCCGCGCCCTGGCCAGCGTGCCGGTTGCCTGTGCAGCACTCGGCGCCGTCGCCGGGCTGCCCGCGGTGCGTCTGGTTTCTTCCCATTATTCCGTGATGACCCGCCACACCGCCCAGGTCTTGGTCGGCGGCCCCGCCTTGGTCGAGCGCGCGCTCGGCCGGTCGATCACCAAGGACGAGCTCGGCGGCGCCGCCATCCACGAACGCAGCGGCGTCATCGACGACGTGGTCGAGGACGAGGCCGCCGCCTTCGCCGCCATCCGGACCTTCTTGTCATACCTGCCGCAGAACGTCTGGGAACTGCCACCCATCGCCGCCTGCGCCGACGACCGCAACCGAGCCGATCCTCGGCTGCTCACCATCGTGCCGGACAACCGCCGCCAGGTGTTCGACATGCGCGAGCTGGTCCGCGGCGTCATCGACACCGGCAGCTTCTTCGAGATCGGCCGCCGCCACGGCTCCGGCCAGATCACCGGCCTTGGCCGGCTTGCCGGCTACCCGGTCGGCATCCTCGCCAACGACTGCCGCCAGCTCGCCGGCTCGATGACCGCCGCCAGCGCGCGTAAGATGCGCCGGTTCGTCGAGTTCTGCGAAATCTTCCACCTGCCCGTTCTGAACTTCGTCGATGAGCCAGGCTTCATGATCGGCCTGGATGCGGAGAAAGAAGGCACCGTGCGCGCCGGCGCCGCCGCGGTGCTCGCAGTCGCCCTCGCCACCGTGCCCTGGGCCAGCATCATGGTGCGCAAAAGCATGGGCCTCGCTGCCGCGGCGCACTACTCCGAAGGCGCCTACATCCTCGCATGGCCGTCCGCCGAATCCGGCGCGCTCCCGGTCGAGGGCGGCGTCGCCATCGCCTTCCGCGACGAGATCGCCGCCGCAGCCGATCCCGCCGCCCGCCGCGCCGCGCTAGAGGCCGAATTCTCCGCCCGCCGCTCGCCATTCCCTCGCGCCGAGGCCCTCGCGGTCCACGACCTCATCGACCCGCGCGAAACCCGAGGCAGGCTATGCGACTGGATCGATCTTTCGTGGCCGCTGCTGACGCACCTGCTGGGCCCGACCCGCTTCTCCTACCGGCCCTGATCTCGGAAAAACAAATGCCCGGCCCCCTGCACGGCTACCGCATCCTTGACCTCAGCGCTGTCATCTCCGGCCCCTACGGCACGATGATCCTGGCCGACCAGGGCGCCGATGTGATCAAGGTCGAACCCCCCACCGGCGACTTTACCCGCGCCGCCGGCAATAAAAGCGGCGGCCTATCGGCGAGCTTCCTCAACAACAACCGTAACAAGCGCTCGATCGTCGTCGATCTCCGCCACCCGGACGGCGCCGGCATCGTCAAGCGTCTCGCCGCCACCTGCGACGTCATGGTGCAGAACTTCCGACCGGGCGTGGTCGATCGCCTCGGCGTCGGCGAGGAAGCCATCCGCGCGGTTGCCCCCAACATCATCTACGTCTCGATCACCGGCTTCGGCGAAACCGGGCCGTTCGCGCAAAAGCCGGTCTATGACCCGATTGTCCAGGCGCTGTCCGGCCTCGCCTCGGTCCAGGGCGGCTCCGACGCCGAACGCCCCCGCCTGGTGCGTACGATCCTGCCCGACAAGCTCACCGCCATCACCAGCGCCCAGGCGATCACCGCCGCGCTGCTGGCGCGCGCCAGAACCGGCATCGGCCAGCACGTCCGCCTGTCGATGATCGACGCGGTCGTCGCCTTCCTGTGGTCGTCCGACATGGGCGCGCAAACCTATGTCGGCCGCGAAATAAGCCAGCAACGCGCCGCCAGCTTCATCGACCTGATCTACGAAACCAGCGACGGCTTCATGAGCGTCGCGGTGATGACCAACACGCAATGGGCCGCCCTGACCCAGGCCGTCAACCGCCCCGAATGGCTGACCGACCCGCGCTTCGCCACTACCGAGCTGCGCGACCTCAACATCAACGATCGCCTGGAACTGATCCAAAGCGTGCTCATAACCAGGCCCACGGCCGAATGGATGGAAATCCTTAACGCGGCCGGCGTGCCCTGCGCGCCCGTGCTGGCGCGGCGCGACATGATCCACCATCCGCAGATCGAAGCCACCGGCATTGTTGTCGAAACCGAGCATCCCCAAGCCGGCCGCCTGCGCCAGGCCCGCAACGCCGCCCGGTTCAGCGTCACTGAAACGCAACACCGCAACGGTGCTCCCACGCTCAATCAGGACCGCAATGAAATTCTAGAAGAAGCAGGCTACACAGCAGAAGAAATCGAGCAATTAAGCAGTGGGGCTCTCCCTCCGCAGGCATTCCAACTGGCCGAAGGCGGCCAGTCGGAACCCTTGCCTGCTACGCCCCACGCCCCGCCGGGGTAGGGCTCCGGTGCGCCCTACTATTGGCCCGTGAAAACAGGTCGGCGCTTCTCTAAAAACGCGGTCCTGGCTTCGCGATGGTCGTCGGTCTGCGAGGTGCGAGCCTGGTGAACGGCCTCCATCTCCAATACCGCAGCCAAAGGCTCAGTCTCGGCCGCGTGCAGGTTGCGCTTCATGTAGCCATACGCAACGCGCGGACCGTCCGCGATGCGACGCGCCAAAGCCGTGGTCTCGGCCAACAGATCGGCATCGTCCACTACCCGCGACACCAGCCCGATCTTCTCGGCGCGCTCCGCATCGAACGTGTCGCCGAGGAAGTAAAGCTCCCGCGCCATCTGCGTGCCGACCAGCCGCGTCATGAACCACGAGCCGCCGAAATCGCCCGAATAGCCGATCTTGCCGAACGCCGTGCCGAACTTCGCCGAGCGCGCCGCGATCCGCAGGTCGCACGCCATCGCCAGCCCAAGTCCCGCCCCGAACGCCGGGCCGTTGATCATCCCGATGATCACCTTCGGCACCGTGCGCATGACCTGCGGTAGCAGATGCATGGTGCGGATGCCCTCGACCCGCGCCTCGTAGGGCATCAGGTTGCGCTGGCCCATGCTCTTTATGTCGCCGCCGGCACAAAAGGCGCGCCCCGCGCCGGTGATGACGATGACGCCGACCGAAGGGTCCGTGCCCAGCCGCGGCAGCGCCTCGCGCAGCC
>JANXRT010000468.1 GCA_025356735.1 Acetobacteraceae bacterium
AGGGCAGGCGAGGCCGTCCGTCACGCGGCCAAGGCTGCGCAGCCAGTGGCCTGTGCGCACCAGCGAGACCTGCACGTGCCAGCTGCCACCCTGGGTCACTCGCCGGCGCAGCGCCGCCAGCACGCCGAATGCCAGCAGGTAGCCGGTGGCATGGTCGATCGCCTGCGCCGGCAACGCTTTTGGCGTGTCGTCGCCATTGTTCAGGATATTGGCCGCGGCTTCCTCGGCGTTCAGCCCCGTCGCCGTCTGCACCAGGCTGTCGAAGCCGCGCTTCTGCGCCCACGGTCCGACCGAGCCATAGGCGGAGAGCGAGGCACAGACGATGCCGGGCCGGATGGCGGCGGCCTGCTCCGGCGAAAAGCCTTTTTCGGACAAGCCGCCGGGGCGGTAGCCCTGCACGAAGATGTCGGCGTCCGCCAGCAGGCCGCGCAGCGTGTCGCGGTCCGCCGGCTGCGTCAGGTCGAGCCGCGCGGACAGCTTCCCGCGCCCGGTATCGACGACGAGGTCATCGAGGTTGGGAAGGTTCGGCGAGGTGATCAGCAGCACGTCGGCGCCGTGCGCGGCAAGCGTGCGTCCGCACACGGGACCGGCGATGACGCGGGTGAGGTCGAGCACCCGCACCCCCGACAGCGGCCGGTCGCCGGGCCGTAGCGGTTCCGCCGGCGCGTCGCCGATGCGGGTGATGGACACCACCGGCAACGTCTCGACATGGCTCGCGTGCGGATGCGCCTGCCACTCGGCTAGGCTGCGGTAGGCGGCGACCACCATCCCGGCCTGCGTGGCGGCGGTCTCGAACGCCTCGGTCTCCCACCCGAGCAGCGCCGCCGCCATGGCGTCCCGGTCGGCCGCGCAACCGAGCAGCCGCAGCACGCCATCGCGGTGGTGCGGAAAATTGGTGTGCAGCCGGACCCAGCCATCCTTTGTCGGATACAGGCCGGAAAGCCTGTCCCACAGCTCGCCCGGCCGCCGCCCGTCGATGCGGTGCAGCCGCTCCGACCGGAACTCGGTCGCGGCATCGCGCATGTCGACGGAAACGGTCTGCGCCGGACCGCCAGCCTCCCGGTGCAGGGTCGCCGCGGCCAGCGCCGCCGCGGCGATCGACACCTGCGCCGCGGTGCCGACCGCGAACGAGGAAGGCAAGCTCGGCTCCGCTCCCGTCAGGACCAATTGGCCCAGCGCTTCCGCCGGCATCGCGGCGCCCGCCCAGAGCTGGGCGAGCGCCTCGGCCGGCGCCTGGCTTCCCGGCATCATTCCGCCGGGATGCCGGCGTGTTGCGGGTCGATCCAGCCGATGTTGCCGTCGCTGCGGCGATAGACGACGTTGAGCTCGCGCGTCGCGCTGTTGCGGAACATCATCACCGCGACATCCGCCAGGTCCATCCGCATCACCGCCTCGCCGACCGACAGCCGGCTGATCTCGGCCGGCGCCTCCGCGATCACCGTCGCATAGGTTTCTGTCAGCACCTCGCCGACAGCCGGGTTGGCGCGGGCACCCTCCTCCTCCTGGCGCAGCACGTACTGGCGCGCGGCTTCCGGGCGCTCGCGGTTGGCGAGGTCGCGGGCATGCTCGTTGACCCGGCGTCGGTAGCGGCGCAGGCGCTTGGCGATGTGCTCCGCGGCATCGTCGAAGGCGGCGTTGGCGTCCCCGGCCTCACCCTCGCCACGTAGCGTCAGGCCACGCCCGGCATGCATGTTGATGTCGCAGGTGAAGAAGCTGCGGGCGCGGCTGAAGGTCACGTGCGCTTCCAGCGCGCTGTCGAAATACTTCCCGGCGATAAGGTCCAGATGGCTGGATACGCGCACCCGAAGCGAGTCGGAAAGATCGACCTGCTTGCCGGAAACCGTGATTTGCATCCTGTATCTCCCCCGAGAACCTGGTTCGATCGATCCGGCGGTTTCGGCCAGTCGCCGGAGCGCCGCCGCGGGGGCAGACGATCAGGCCGGCATGGATTTCTCCCGCTTGCGCCGCACCGAACTAGGGATGTGCAGCGCATCGCGATATTTGGCCACGGTCCGGCGCGCAATGTCCACGCCTTCCGTGCGCAAGGCCCGCACGAGCGCGTCGTCAGACAGGATCGCCTCGACGGTTTCTATCCCGACAAGCGCCCGGATTCGGCTGCGAACTGCCTCGGAACTGTGCGCGTCGCCGCCATTGACCGCGTTGATCGCAGTGGTGAAGAAATATTTCAGTTCGAACACGCCGCGCGGCGTCGCCAGGTACTTGTTCGAGGTGACGCGGCTGACGGTGCTCTCGTGCATCTCTACGGCGGCGGCGATGTCGCGCAGGATGATCGGCCGCAGGTGCCCCACGCCCAGGCGAAAGAACGCCTCCTGCTGGCGCACGATCTCGGCCGCGACCTTCAGGATGGTCTGCGCCCGCTGGTGCAGCGACTTGACCAGCCAGTTGGCGGTTTGCAGCTGCTCCTGGATGAAGCCGCGATCGGTCTTGCCGGCGCGCGCCACGACACGCGTGTAGAAGCTGTGGTTGACCAGCACGCGCGGCATCGTCTCGGGATTGAGTTCCAGCACCCACTCGCCTTCCGGCCCCGCCCGCATCAGGACATCGGGGATGACCGCGATCACGGGATCGGCTTCGAACCGCGTGCCCGGCTTGGGATCGAGCGCACGGATTTCGGCGATCATGTCGGCGAGGTCGGCGGCATCGACCTCGCACACCGCCATCAGCCGCTTCATGTCGCGTGTCGCCAGCAGATCGAGGTTGGCCAGCAATGCGACCATGGCGGGGTCCAGCCGGTTGCGCTCGGCCTGCTGCACCGACAGGCATTCGGCCAGGCTGCGCGCGAACAGCCCGACCGGATCGAACCGCATCATCTTTCGACGTACCGCCTCGACCCGTTCCAGCGCGATGCCGAGCGCCGACGCGATCGCCGCGGGCTCCGCCGTCAGCCGGCCAGCCGGGCACAGCAGCGCCATCAGGTAGGCGCCGATTATCCGGTCGGCCGGATCGTCGAAGCCGAGCCGGAGCTGCTCGCCAAGATGGTCGCGCAGCGTGCGGCGCTGCTCCGCCAGGTCGTCGATGCCGCGATCGTCGCCGAAGAAGTCCAGCGCGCCGCCGCGGCCCTCACCGATCTGCGAGGCGGAGTGGGAGTAGGCCTCGCCATCCGACGGACTGCCCGGCTGGTCGAACGCCGCCACGTCGATGTCGAGCGGCGCGGCGCCGGCATCCGGCAGCATGTCGGTGGCGGCGTGGTCCGCGGCGTCTGCCCCGTTGGCGGCGGGCACGACCTGGTCGATCGCGGACCTCTCCGCGTCCGGTAGGTCGGACCGGTCGTCGCGCTCCAGCAGCGGGTTGCGCTCCAGCTCCTCGTCGACGAAGGCGTTGACCTCCTGGTTGGAGAACTGCAGCAGCTTGATCGCCTGACGCAGCTGGGGCGTCATGACCAGCGTCTGCGACTGGCGAAGATCTAGGCGCGGACCTATCGCCATCTGGGATCAGACAGCAAGGCCAGGGATCAGCCCCAGACCCACCTTACCTAAAGTAGAGGGTTTCAAAAGGGCGACGCCCTCCGCAGGCATTCCAACTGGCCGAAGGTGGCC
>JANXRT010000514.1 GCA_025356735.1 Acetobacteraceae bacterium
ACCAACTGGCAGCCCGCCGCCGTCGCCACCCCATGCACCCGCGCGATCACCGGCTTCTTTAACGCCACGATCTGCTGCATCAGCCGCGAGCACTGGGTGAACAGCGCGGCGTACTCTTCGCGTTCCGGCCGGGTGCGTAGCTCGCGCAGATCATGCCCGGCACAGAACGCCGGCCCGGCGCCGCCGATCACCACCACCCGGACCGCCGGATCATCGGCAACGTCGGAAAGCGCCTGCTCCAGCGCCGTCATCAACCCGACCGAAAGCGCGTTGCGCGTCTGCGGCCGGTTCATCGTCAGATGCGCAACACCGCCGACATCCTCCCGCAGCACCACAGCGCCGGAAACCGGAGCATTCATGGAAATCTCCTCAATGCGTAACCACCACAGTCCCCGCCTGCACGATCAGCGCGTCCACCGCAGTGATCCGGTCGCCGGCACAGATAAGCGGATTGACGTCGAGTTCCGAAATGATCTCCGACTGGTCGGCCGCGAACTCCGAAACCCGGCACACGATCTCCGCCAACCTCGAAAAATCGACCGGCGCGAAATTCCGGAACCCCTGCAACAGTTTTACGCCCTTTAGGCTGTGCAGCATCGCCAACGCCTCGGTATGCGTCACCGGCGCCGGCAACAGGGAAGTGTCCTTCATCAGCTCGACCAGGATGCCGCCCAGCCCGACCACTACAAGCGGCCCGAACAGCGGATCGACCCGCGCGCCCACCACCATCTCAATCCCGGTCGGAACCATCGGCTGCACCAGCACGCCGTTGATCCGCGGCGGTGGCGATACCTTGTGCGCGTTCGCCATCACCGCGTCATAGGCGCCGCGAACATCCTCCGCGGTCTTCAGGTTTAGCCGGATCACCCCAGCCTCGGTCTTGTGCGGCAAATCTGGCGATTCGACTTTCAGCACCACTGGCAGCCCCAACCGTTCAGCAGAGGAAACCGCCTCGTCCACATTCTGCGCCAGCGCCTCGCCAACCACCGGCACGCCATAAAGCGCCAGAACTTCCTTCGCCTCGCGCTCGGTTAAGGTGGAATTCACCGACGCATGGATCAGCTTCGCCGCCGCGTCCTTAGCCGACGCCGGCGAAAACCGCGAATGCGCCGGCACCGCCGCCTGGCGCTTCTGTTCCCGCCACATCCACGCCTGGATCGTCGAAAAACAGTTGTTCATCGACCGGAACAGCGCCAGATGCTGGCTGCCCTCGATCAGATCCATGCCCGGTCCGCCCATCCACTCGGTGATCCAGGCCATGCAGATCGGCTTGCCGTTTTCGCCCGAAAGCTGGTCAAACGAGGCAATCCGCGCCGCCGACTGCGGCGAGGGCGCGGCATACGAGCTCGGCACCACCAGCGCCGCATAGTCCGAGCAACCCAGCAGCGCGTTGGCGCACTCGGTGAACGACGATGGGTTGGACAGCACCTGCGCCGTCACGTCGCATGGATTGCGCACCGCGCCGAACTCCGGCACGTGCTGCTCCAGCACCGCCCGCACCGCATCGTTGGGCTGCGGCAGATCGACGCCATGCTGCTCGGCACGGTCCGCCGCCATGATCGCGGCCCCGCCCGAGGCGGCCACGATCGCCACGCCACGCGCCCGCGGCGCCGGGCTTTTCGCCAGGAACGCCGCGGTTTCCAGCAGATGCTCGTAATCCTCCACCAGAATTGCGCCCGCCCGCCGGAACGCCGCCTGGTACGCGGCGTGCGAGCCGGCCAGCGACCCGGTATGCGACATCGCCGCCGTGGCACCCTGCTCGCCGGACGCCATCTTGAAAATCACCACCGGCTTGTTGGCCCGCCACGCCGTGTCGCACGCCGCCAGTATCCGCTGCGGCTCCGCCATGCCCTCGAACACGCAGGCGATCGCAGCACAATTGGGCTCCTCGGCCAGGAAGCTGATATAGTCGGCCATGTCGACATCGACCGAGTTGCCCGAGGTCAGCACGTGGCTGACCGCGATGCCGCGCGAGGATGCCTGCCCCAGCGCCATGCCGAGCGCGCCGGACTGGCTGATGATGCCGATCGAGCGCGGCCCCGGCGACATCTTCGGCTGCAGATCCATGAAGGTGATGCGCGCGTCGCTGGTCGTGTTGACCACACCGATGCAGTTCGGCCCGACAATCCGCAGCCCGCTTTCGCGTGAGATGGCGCGCAGCCGCTCCTGCTGGGCGATGCGGTCGTCCTTGCCGGTTTCGGAGTATCCCGAGGCGAAGATGATCGCCCCGCCGACGCCCTTGTTGGCGCATTCGAGCACGATCTCCTCGACCGCCTCGCGCGCAGCACAGATCACTGCGCAATCGACCACCTCGGGAATTTCACCGACTGACTTGTAACATTGCAGGTCGTTGATCCGGTCATACCGCGCATTCACCGGATAATACCTGCCGCCATAGTTGAGCAGATTGTTCAGCACGCGCTCGCCGAACGCCCCCGCGCGCTGCGAAGCCCCGATCACCGCCACCGACGAAGGGTTGAGCAGCCGGGAAAGCTCGGCATTCGTGTAGTTGGCGCGCATCGAGGCGTTCATGGTTTTCCTTGGATTTGACGTTCCCTTGGGCGGAAGCATACTCACGCCGAACGCAAACCGGCAACCAGCCGGTGCCGGAACAAGGCGGGGAAACACATGGCCGGACTGTTCGAACTGACGGGCAAGGTCGCCGTCGTCACCGGATCGACCAAGGGCATCGGGCGCGCCATCGTCGAGCGCATGGCCGAGCACGGCGCTCGCGTCGTCGTCTCGTCGCGCAAGCGCGACGCCTGCGAAACTGTGGCGACAGGCATCCGCGCCCGCGGTGGCGAGGCTGCCGTCATTCCCTGCCACATCAGCCGCAAGGAAGACCTCTTCTCACTGATCGACCAGACCAACGCGCTCTACGGACAAATCGACATCCTGGTCTGCAACGCCGCCCTCAATCCCTATTTCGGTCCCGCCGCCGACTGCCCGGACGAGGCGTTCGAACGCACAATGGGCGCCAACGTGCGCAGCAACTTCTGGCTCACCAACAAGGTCGCCCCCCAAATGGCGGCTGCGGGGCGGGGTGGCTCGATCATCATCATCTCCTCCATCGCCGGCCTGCGCGGCACCAACGAGCTCGGCGTCTACGCGATCTCCAAAGCCGCCGACATGCAGCTCGCCCGCAACCTCTGCGTCGAGTGGGGCGCGCAAAACATCCGCGCCAACTGCATCGCCCCCGGTGTGATCCGCACCAACTTCGCCCGCGCTTTGTGGGAGGACCCCGAAGTCGAGCGCAAGCGCAACGCGATCACCCCCCTCGGCCGCATCGGCGAACCCGACGAGGTCGCCGGCTGCGCGGTGTTCCTCGCCTCGCCCGCCGGCAACTTCATCAGTGGCCAGACCATCGTGATCGATGGCGGCACCACCGCGGGATAAGCAAGCATGGGCTCTGCCCCAAACCCCGCCAATCCAAACCTCAGCGAAAAAGCGTGGCAATCCTCGCCAAAACTTCACCCATGATCTTCGGCGGCAACGTGTCCACTTTCCTCCCGTTCCGAGCCGTCAGGTCAAGCACCCGCGGCTGATCGCATCGCACGACTCCCGTGGTCTCGATGCCGGAAATCGTGACCGCGAAGCCGATCCGTCGCGCGAAGTCGCCGCCATTGGAAATCGGCAGAATGACCGGCAGCCTAGTCACCGCATTGAACTCGTCCGGCGACACGATCAGCACAGGCCGGGGGCCGCGTTGCTCACGCCCCTCGATAGGATCAAGCGTCACCATATAGATATCGCCGCGATTCATATCCGCTCACGGCCAACCGCCGGCGCATCCACCCATTCGCGCTCCTCGGCTGTCTGCGGCTGAGTATAGTCCGACGCTGCTAGCAACTCAGCTAGCGTATAGTAAGGCTGATGCTGCTGTTCGATCACCAGCCGCTGACCTTCGACCGCCACACTGACTGTGGCGCCCGCCTGAAGATGCAGCATATCCAGGATAACCGGCGGCACGGCCAACATGACCGAGCCACCAACTTTCCGAAGGTTGGTTGTATACATGATGATCTATCCCCGTAAGTTATACCAAAATATAACCTTACAGGAACGATAATGCAAGGCTTGATGGAAGCCCCTACAGTGACCTGCCGGCCGCCACCGGCCAGGTAAACCGAATGTTGTTCTTCGCCATCCCGTCGCGCACCACTTCCATGCCGCCGGACTTGATCATCCATTCCAGCCGGTGGTCGCGGTACTCGCGCCGCATCGCGCCCGACGCCACGCGATCGGCGGCATCGCCCATCAGCGCCTGCGCCGCCATGAACTCCTCGAACGTCTTGGCGACTGACGGCCTTTGCCGAATGCGGGCCAGCCAGAGATCAAGCGGGGAACCCTCGGCCGGCCCAAACCCGAACAGCACCGACCGGTTGAGGAACGGCGCCACCGACAGGTCAGCCCAACCAAAATCCTCGCCGGTGAACCACTCCCGGTCACCAAGGTGCCCCGTCAGCCAGTCCTGGATCTCCGCCGTTTGCGCCCCGGCCGAAGCGCGCAGCTGCTCAGCCAACGCCCCCTCGGCACGCCGGAACCAGGCGATCTCGCCCAGGCCCCAGTTGATCGCCTCGTAGCTGGTGTCGCAGACATCCTCGATCATCCGCGCCCGTGCCCGCCCCGCCGGGTCACGCGGCAGCAGCGCCGGGGCCGGCACCTTGTCCTCCAGATATTCAAGGATCACGGTCGAGTCGAACACCCGCACGTCGCCATCGACCAGCAACGGAACCTCGACCCGGACGTTGCCGTCCACGAAATCACCCCGCGCCGACCCGGACCCAAGCCCATCCGGCCGCTCGACCGTAAAAAGGATGTTCTTCTCGCGCAGCGCGATCTTCACCTTCTGCACGTAGGACGACAGCGGATGCTCGTACAGCTTCATTGGGTCTCTCCAACTTTCGGATGCGCTCCAGGACGCTATCCTGGCCGGGTTTGGGGCAGAGCCCCAAGCTTACTTCCCCTCCCCAAACCGCGCCACTAAGTCAGACAGATGCCCGATCTCCTCCAGCCGCAGCCCGTCCGGTGCCGCCATCCGGCGGTTGCCGCGGGCCACCCGGCGCGGCAGCGTGGCGGCGTCGAACCCCAGTTTTCGAGCTTCCTTCAGCCGCGCCTCGGCCTGTGCCACCTGGCGGACTTCGCCCGACAGCCCGATCTCGCCAAAGTACACCATGCCAGGCTCGGTTGGCCGGTCGGACGCCGCCGAGGCCAGCGCCGCCGCCACCGCGAGGTCGGCCGCCGGCTCCGCCACCCGCAGCCCGCCGGCGATGTTGAGGTAAACATCCGACATCGCCAGCCGCAGCCCGCAGCGGGTTTCCAGCACCGCCAGCAGCATGTTGAGCCGGCCGCCATCCCAGCCGATCACCGACCGGCGCGGCGTGCCGCCGGCATTGGCCGACAGCAGCGCCTGGATCTCGACCAGCACCGGGCGCGTGCCCTCCAGCCCGGCGAACACCGCGCTGCCCGAGATGTTGCCGCGCCGCTCGGCCAGGAACAGCGCCGAGGGGTTGGCGACCTCGGCCAGCCCGACCTCCGTCATCTCGAACACGCCGATCTCGTCGGTGGCGCCGTAGCGGTTCTTGACCCCGCGCAGGATGCGGAACTGGTGGCCGCGGTCGCCCTCGAAATACAGCACGGCATCGACCATGTGCTCCAGCACGCGCGGTCCGGCGATGGCGCCGTCCTTGGTCACGTGGCCGACCAGCACCAGCGCGAAGCCGCGCGACTTGGCCAGCCGTATCAGCTCGAACGAGCAGGCGCGGACCTGAGACACGGTGCCAGGCGCGCTCTCGATGCTGTCGAGCCACATCGTCTGGATAGAGTCGATCACCACCAGCGCGATGTCGGTCGCACCCTCCAGGCTTGCGAGGATGTCGCGCAGGTTGATCGAGGCGGCGAGCTCGACCCCCGCATCGGCCAGGCCCAGCCGCCGGGCGCGCAGCCGCA
>JANXRT010000004.1 GCA_025356735.1 Acetobacteraceae bacterium
CCCGCCATGGGCGTTTCTGGCGGCGGCGAAACCGGCCTCGGCTGCCGCCGCCTCGGCCACGTCGCAGCCGATGCCGATGCCGCCGATGGATCGTCCCATCGTCTCGGCGGCGGCCTGGTTGATGTCGAACACCGCGACGCGCGCGCCCTGGGCGGCGAGGGCGGCGGCGGTGGCGGCGCCGAGGCCAGAGGCCCCGCCGGTGACGATGGCGGCCTGTCCGTCGAGACGCATGGCACCTTGTCCTTTATCGTTGCGGGACAAAACGAATGCCCGAGCCGGGGCATGGGCACAAGCTCAGCCGGTGGCGGCGACCTCCAGCACGTGATCGGCGATGGCCAGGGAAGCCGTCAGGCCGGGGCTTTCGATGCCGAACAGGTGGATCAACCCCGGCACGCCGTGCGTCTGCGGCCCCTGGATGACGAAGTCCTGGGAGGGCGCGCCCTGCGGCGTGATCTTCGGCCGGATGCCGGAATAGCCGGGCTGCAGCGCGCCATCCTTGAGGTCGGGCCAGTAAGTCCGCACGGCGGCGTAGAAGCTGTCGGCGCGGGCGGGATCGACGTTGTAGTCGATGGCGTCGATCCACTCGACGTCGGGACCGAAGCGCGCCTGGCCGCCGAGGTCGATCGAGAGGTGCACGCCGAGGCCGCCCGGCACCGGCACCGGATAGATCAGGCGGGAGAACGGCGACCGGCCGGAGATGGAAAAGTAGTTGCCGCGGGCGTAGTAGGCGGTCGGCACCCGTTCGGCCGGCATCCCGGCGATTGTCCGGGCAAGGCCCGGCGCGTGCAGGCCGGCCGAGTTGACCAGCAGGTTGCAGGCGAGCCGCATCGGCTCGTCGCCGCCGACATCGATCTCGATGCGGCCGTTGCCGGCCCGGCCGCCGCGCACCGGGCTGCGGAACACCACCGTGGCGCCGGCGTTCTCGGCATCGCCCTGCAGCGCCACCATGTAGGAATGGCTGTCGAGGATGCCGGTCGAGGGCGACAGCAGCGCGCTGGTGCAGTTCAGGTTGGGTTCCAGCGCGATCGCCTCGTCGCGCGACAGGATGCGCATGTCGTCCACGCCGTTGATCGCGGCACGCTTGCGGATGTCGGCCAGCCGGCCATCCTCGTGCTCGTTGGTGGCGACGATCAGCTTGCCGCAGTTCCGGTGGGGCACGTGCTTCTCGGCGCAGTATTCATAGAGCGCGCGGCGGCCGGCGACGCAGAACCGCGCCATCAGGCTGCCCGCCGGATAGTAGATACCGGCGTGGATAACCTCGGAGTTGCGCGACGAGGTCTCGGTGCCGATGCCGTCGGCGGCCTCGATCACGATCACCTCGCGGCCAACCAGGGCCAGGGCGCGGGCGACGGCAAGCCCGACGACGCCGGCGCCGACGACGACGCAATCGACCATTTCCATCCGCTGTCCCCGCTCCGCGACGCTCGGAATATAGGATGGCCGTTCCAGCCCGCGATAGGCGACGGCGTCCTGTCCGAAAAATCAACTCTTGAGACGTATCTAAACCTTTGTTCACTGGCGCGGCGTGTTACGCTTCGTTAAGTTGCGGTATGTGGTCCTGGGTTCATGGCTGCGCCGCGCTCGTTGCCGCCCATCCGGGGTTGGCGATCCTGGTCGCGTTCGCTGCCGCGATTATCGAGGCGGTCGCGGTGCTCGGCATCCTGATTCCCGGCACGCCCATCCTGATGGCGGTCGCCGGCGCCGCCGCGGTTGCCGGGCTGCCGATGGCGCCGATCCTTGTCGTCTCGATCATTGGGGCCATCCTGGGCGACTTCATCTCGTTCTGGGTCGGCACCCGCTACAGCGCGCGGTTGCGGGGAGTCTGGCCGTTCCGTGACCGGCCGCGGCTGATCGGCCGCGCCGAGCTGTTCTTCCAGCGCTACGGCTCGATGAGCGTGGCGCTGTGCCGGTTCGTGCCGGTGCTGCGCTCGACCGTGCCGCTGGTCGCCGGAATGGCCGGCATGAAGCGCTCCCGGTTCCTGGTCGCCAATGTCGCCTCAGCGTTCGTCTGGGCGCCGGCGCACGTGCTGCCGGCGCAGTTCGCCGGGCTGTCGATCGAGCGCATCGGCGCTGGCGACTGGAACGACGCGGCCTATGCGGGTGCCGGCCTCGTCGCGATGCTGGCGCTCGCCTGGTACCTGCATCGGGCAGTGCGCGCGGCCCGGTGATTTTGGCCAGAGCCTAGCCGCCGGCAACGCCCTGCGTGTTGACGTAGAGCGCATACAGCCCGTGGCTGGCGGCCATGAACAGCCGGTTGCGCTGACGCCCGCCGAAGCAAAGATTGGCCGCCCGTTCGGGTAGCCTGATGTGCCCGATCGCCTCGCCCGCGGGATTGAATATCCGCACCCCGTCCAACGCCGGGTCGCCCATGCCCCAGCCACACCAGAGGTTGCCGTCGATGTCGACGCGGAACCCGTCCGGCGTGCCGGCCTCCGCATTGATGAACACCTGGTTGTTGGCGAGCCTGTTGCCGTCGACCACGTCGAACACCCGCAGCTTGCGCGGCTCGCCGCGTGATTCCACCACGTAGAGCTTGCTTTCGTCCGGCGAGAAGGCCAGCCCGTTTGGACCCAGGATATCGTCGGCGACGACGCTCGCCTGACCGGTCTGGCCGTCGATGCGCCATACCGCCTGCGGCAGTTCGGACTCGGCCTTGAAGCCCTCGTAGTAGCCGAGGATGCCGAATATGGGGTCGGTGAACCAGATCGAGCCGTCCGACTTGACCACCACGTCGTTGGGCGAGTTCAGCCGCTTGCCGTCATGCCGGTCCATCAGAACGGTGATGCCGCCGTCGTACTCGGTGCGGGTGACGCGCCTGGTGCCGTGCTCGCACGTCACCAGCCTCCCCTGGCGATCGCGCGTGTTGCCGTTGGCGAAATCCGACGGCTTTCGGAACACGCTGACCGCGCCGGTCTCCTCGTCCCAGCGCAGGATGCGGTTGTTGGGGATGTCGCTCCAAAGCAGGTAGCGCCCGTCGCCGAACCAGACCGGACCCTCGGACCAGCGGCAGCCGGTGTGCAGCTGCTCGACCGAGGCGAGGGCCAGGCGGTAGGGGGCGAAGCTGGGGTGCAGGACCTCCACGGATGGGTCTGGGTAGCGGAGGTTGGGTTCCCACATCGGTTTTTCCTAAGATCAAAGAAAGCAATCATGGGGCTCTGCCCCAAACCCCGTCAAAGGGCTAGCCCTTTGCAATCGCCACACTTAGGGCGGCTTGCTGAAGGATGGACTCCGGCGGCTGGGCGATGCCAATCACGATGGGCCTTTCGTCGTCCGTTGGCGGTTCCAATGCGGAAAGCTGGCTGTCTAGAAGGCTTGCCGGCATGTAGTGGCCGCGCCTTGCGGCCAACCTCGCCTCGATCAACGCCGGGTCGCCCTGCAGATACATCAGCCGGACGTCCGGGCGGTCGCCGATCAGGATGTTGCGGTAGCTGCGCTTCAACGCCGAGCAGCTCACGATGCCGTACGTTCCGGCCCGTCGCCAATTGTCGATCACCGCAGCGATGGCGCGCAGCCACGGCAGCCGGTCCGCGTCGTCCAGCGGATGGCCCTGGCGCATCTTCTCGACGTTGGCCGGCGGATGCAGCGCGTCGCCCTCCTGGTATTGCCAGCCTAGCGTCTGCGCCAGCGCCTGCCCGATGGTCGTCTTGCCCGAGCCGGACACGCCCATCAGCACGACGACGGTCATGCCCGGATCGCGTGGTGGTCAGGCCGCGTCGTGGTCAAAAATGGCATCCCGATCCCCTGAGCCGGACTGTAGCCCGGGCCGGCGGATTGCGAAAACCCCGCGGGATGCCCAAGCTCGATCCGTCAAGCCGATCCAACCGGAAGTGCCGCGACATGCCGCATGGGCGACGATTGATCCTGGCCGCATCCGCCGCCAGCCTGCTGTCGCCGGCGCGCGCCGCGGTGCCGGATACCACGACGGCGGCGCGCGATCGGGCCGCGCGGTGGCTGGCGGCGTGGGATGCGCAGGGCATCCATCGCACCGCAACCCCGGGCGACGAGGCCGGCGCCGCCTGGCTGATGCATGAGGCGGAGCAGATCGGCGGCCAGCTCAGCACCGAAAGCTTCAAGCTCGACCGCATCGATCCGATGCGCGGCTTCATCGAGATCGAAGGCGAGATTTTGCCGGGCGTCCAGATGTTCGACGCGCCGGACACGCCGCCGGGCGGCGTCCAGGGCCTGGCGAGCCGGCCGTCGGGCGAGGGGTTCGTCGCCCTGACGGAGCTGTCGCCGCTGGTGGTCTATACCGCCGCGTTCGCCGAGATGCGGCGCACTACCCGCGCCCGCGCCATCGTTGCGATCACCAGGGGCGGCGCGCCCGGCCTGGCGCTGCTCAACGCGGAAGCGTTTCGCAATCCGTATGGGCCGCCGATCCTGCAGGTGCCGAGCGAGGCGGGAGACGTGCTCGACGCCGCCTTCGCCCGCGGCGCCGCCTTGCGCGTGGTCGCAGAAAGCCGGCGCGTGCCAGCCGAGGGGCGGAACATCATGGTCACGCTGAAAGGGTCCGATGCCGCGCGCAAGCCCCTGGTGGTGATGACGCCACGCAGCTCGTGGTGGCAATCGACATCCGAGCGCGGCGGCGGGTTGGTGTGCTGGCTTGAGGTTCTGCGCGCCCTGGTCGCTGAGCCGCCGGCCTGCGACGTGGTGTTCACCGCCAACAGCGGGCACGAACTCGGCCACATCGGGCTTGACGATTTCGTGGCCCGGCGCCCGGGGTGGACCGCCGACGCGACCTGGATCCATTTCGGCGCCAACATCGGCGCGGCCGGCGGAAAGTTGTCGATGGTGTCGCCGCATGACAAGCTGCGCCGGCTTCTGGCGGAAGGCTTCGCGTCCCAGGGCGGCGCGCTGGCGCCGACGGACACGGTGCCGAATGGAGAATCCCGCGACATCCATCGCGCCGGCGGTCGGTATGTCACCCTTGTCGGCAGCAGCAAGCTGTTCCACCTGCCGCAGGACAGGTATCCGACGGCCGTGGACGTGGATGCCGTCGCCGACATTGCCACCGCGTCGGCGCGCGTCGCGGTGGCGCTGACGCGTTAGACCGGCGCGTCAGACGGGCGATAGCGAGAACCGTGCCGCCTCGTGCCCGGGCGCGTAGATGCGGTTGCTGATCTCCGGATGGCGATTGACCAGCGGGCGCGCGTACATCGGGTGCCGCATCGAGCGGACCTCGTGCTCGATGCGAAACAAGGGCGCGTTGGTGTCGGGATCGACGATGTCGACGAAACGGTACTGGTGCTGGTCGCTTTCCTCGGTGATCAGCCCACGCTCCAGCAGCCGCTTGTGCGGGCCGGAGAAATCGACCAGCGAGATTTGGATGTGGTGGCCGTCGAAATCCGGCTGCGGCGCGTCGGTCTCGCGGAAATACAGCTTGTTGCCGTCACCGACGATCGCCCAGGCGTGCGGCCCCCGGTCGTCGGTGCCAATTCCGGAAATACCCTCCAGGATCTCCTGGTAGAACCGCACGATGCCGGGCAGCGTGCCGGGCGGCACGTCGAAATCGACATAGGGCATGCCGAGCGCGAACGGGCCGAACTGTCCCCGGTCGGGTTCGTGCACGCGGATGCGGTTGCCCCAGGGGCAGGTGACCTCGACCGCGTCGTTGGTCTCGGTGAAGCCGAACCGGCTGTCGGCCAGCATCGGTGCTATGCG